>JAXFZW010000001.1:0-9000 GCA_034184645.1 Clostridia bacterium
TTCTTGAACAAAACGGAGTAAAAAAGTTTTCGCGTTTTTCACAAATAAATTTAAGTGCGCTTGAAGATATTTTACTTGCCGAAAGCGAACAACTTTCCTTTGTTTCGCTTAAAAAATCGGGGAACAGGCTTGTCGTTGACAGCGTCGCTACGGAAAAGAAAACCGAAGTGCTTACGGGAAGTGCCGCAAACCTTATTTGTACCGTAAACGGAGTTTTAACGGAACTAAAAGTTTATCGCGGAACGGCTGTAAAAAAGATTGGCGAAAGCGTATCTTTCGGCGATATTTTGGTTGACGGTTATGCGGTATTTAAGGAAGAAAAAGTGCCGGTGAACGTAATTGCAACCGCAACCGTCACTTATTTTGAAGAATATAAGGTATTTGCGGAAAGCGAAACCGAAGCGCTTGTTTTTGCCGAAGAGCGCAGCGGTAAAACTCCGATAGCAAACGAAATTGTTAAGAAAAAAAACGCCGAAGATTGCTTTTACAGTGTAAAACTGTACTTTAACAAGGTGATCACGGCAGGGTGATTTTATGTTTAATAAAACCGAATCGGAAAAACTTTTAAAGTGGGAGAAAAAGGATGTAACCGCAAACGTTTTCACTTATATAGTGAACGTGTTGCTGATTATGGGACTTTTTCTTCTTTTTATTTACGTAAACGGGGGGCTTGACTCACTCGTAGGATTTTTGACTGACGTAAAGCATATCGTTCAGTTTGTCGTCTTTTTGTTTACGGTCATAGGAATAACTGCGGTTTACATGTTTTTCAGCGACCGCAACTATATGAAGTCGGCGTCAAATTCCGAAATGTTTTTTTTGGTAATTGAATTTTCGTTCGTTGCGAATTTTCTCGTCGGAAAGTATATAAACGTTTATCTTCGTCCTATTGCCGTTTCTTCGCTCATCGTTCTTTTCCTTTCAAACAAAAGGAACGCAATCTTTATCGGCGCGGTATCAAGTATAATTATTTTCTTAACCGACATATATTCATCGTCCGTATCCGTCAGCATACTCGCTTATTCGTCGCTTTTGATAGGGTTTTCTTCAAGCGTTATCGCCGTGTTTACCATGGACAAGGTTTACTCTCGTTTCCGTTTGCTTGCGTTAAGCTTTATAATATCTCTTCCGACGGCACTTTGTGCGCTTATGTATCTCGTGGAAAACGATTTTTCGGATTTGGTTTCGACGCTTATTTCAAGCGTTTTCTCGGGCGTGCTTGCGGCTGCGCTTTTGGTAATCGTTCTTCCGGTATTCGAGTTTATGTTCGGCAAAGTTTCGTGTTTTAAACTTGCCGAACTCAACGATCACAAAGCAAAACTTATACGTCGTATGATAAAGGAAGCACCTGGAACTTTCAACCACTCGCTTGTCGTGTCAAACATAGCGGAAGCGTGTGCGTCCGCGATTGACGAAGACGGACTTTTGGCAAGAACGTGCGCTTATTATCACGATATAGGTAAACTTCGCCGTCCCGAATTTTTCAGCGAAAACCAGTCGGACGGAGTTAATCCGCACAACGACCTGACGCCCGAACTTTCGGCTACTATAATAAAGTCGCACACCCAGGACGGGTATCAACTGCTTATTAAAAACAGGTATCCCAAGGAGATAGCGGACATCGCGCTTCAACACCACGGCACGCTGCCCATACTTTACTTTTACGACAAGGCTAAAAAACTCACCGACGGTGAAGTGGATATAAATCAATTTTCGTACGCAGGACCTAAACCGCAAACTAAAATTGCGGCAATCATTATGATAGCCGACGGTTGCGAAGCGGCGGTACGTACGCTTAAAGAACGTTCAAGGGAAAAGGTTACCGATCTCGTCCGTAAAATAGTAAACGACCGTATGGAACTCGGACAGTTCGACGAGTGCGAAATAACTATAAAAGAACTTAACATAATTATTGCAACGGTTGTAAACAACCTTACGGGTATTTACCACAAAAGGATAAAGTATCCGAAAGTCAGCCTTGACGGTATAAAAGATTCGGGAAAGGAAGAAAACGTTTAATGGGAAAACTTTATTTGGAATGCTTGCAGAAAAAGATAAAAAACAAAAAGGCGATTGCCGACGCCGTTTATACCGTTCTTAACCAAACGGACAAATTAAAAGCGGAAATCGTATTTTCGGACGACGACGACATGCGTACCCTGAATTTTGACACTCGCGGAGTTGATTCGGTTACCGACGTACTCTCGTATCCTACGCTCGACGGCGTTCGCGGCGCGATTTTAAGAAGGGAAGACCACCTTACCGAACTCGACGGAAATTATCTTTTTATAGGTTCTATCGTTCTTTGTGAAGGGAGAATAAAATCGCAGGCGGCGGAACTCGGCCACAGCTTAGAGCGTGAAACGACTTATCTTATCGTTCACGGGCTAATGCACCTTTTCGGTTACGACCACATGAAACGAAACGACAAAAAGGAAATGCGCGAAAAGGAAAAGGCCGCTCTCGCACTTTTGGGTATTGAAGAATGAAAAGCGGAACGGTAGGCGTAATCGGTAGGGCAAACGCAGGCAAAAGCACGCTTATAAACGTACTTGTAGGCGAAAAGGTCGCAATAGTATCGCCAAAACCGCAAACCACAAGGGACAGGATTCTCGGTGTGAAAAACGGGGACGGTTACCAAATGGTTTTCGTGGATACCCCCGGACTTTACAGGGCGAAAAATCTTCTTAATGCGGTAATGCAAAAAACTGCGGAAGACGCAGCGAAAGACGTCGACGTTATTCTTTTCGTAATCGACGCACACGAAGGACTATCCGATGCGGACAAGCAACTTGCGGAAAAGTTTTCCGCACTCGGAAAGCCGTTTGCACTTGTTTTATCTAAAACCGACGTTATGCCCGAAACTCTTTTAATCGACGAGATGAAGGAGTTTAAGAACGCAAAATTTCCTATCGTACCCGTATCGGCAAGGCGTGGCAAAAACATAAACGAACTTATCAAAGTTGTAGTATCGCTTCTTCCCGAAGGGGAAAGGCTGTTCGGCGACGACGTTATTTCGGATAAATCGGAAAAATTTATGATTGCCGAAATCATGCGTGAAAAAATACTACTTAAAACGGATAAGGAAATTCCGCACGGCGTGACGGTAATCGTCAATACATTTAAAAGAACGGACGGCGGAGTTTACGAAATCAATCTCGACATTATTTGCGAAAAACCAAATCACAAGGCTATAATTATAGGTAAGGGCGGCAAAAAAATAAAGGAAATTTCAACTTACGCCCGTCAAGATATGGAAAAATTTTTGGACGCAAAAGTGTTTTTAACAACCTACGTAAAAGTTGAAGAAGATTGGCGCTCACAGGCGTCGCTTATAAAAAGGTTCGGCTTTAACGAAGAAGGTTAAACGCATAAATCCCTTAAAAGCACTCAAACTGATATTAAGGGGGGCTTATGGGATACAAGGAAGACGGATTCGATTTCAAAAATCCTGCGGATTCCGCTTGGGAACTTTTTGAAAAGACCGGACAAATTTCATACTATTTACTGTATAAAAACTTAACGAAGAAGTAAAAATGGAAGAAAAGTTGAGCGGAATAGTTCTTTCCGCGACTGCGTTTGGCGAAAACGATAAAATTCTCAATATTTTTACGCTTGAAAAGGGCGTTATCTCGGCAGGGATTAAAGGAGTTAAAAAGCCGACGGCAAAATTAAGGTTTGCCGCCGAGCCTTTTTCTTTTTGCGAGTATGTCTTTTCGGTAAAAGGCGAAAGGCGGACAGTCGTTTCCGCAAGCCTAATAGAAAGTTTTTATCCTTTGCGTGAAAATATAGAAAAGTTTTTTTGCGGCGGTGCGGTTTTAGATTATATAAGAAAGTTTTGCCGTGAAGAAATTGTTTCGCCCGAACTGTTTTTACTTGCGACCGAAACGCTTAAAACCCTATGTTATACGGACAAACACGCCCAAAGCGAACTTGCGTACTTCTTTATCCGTGCGCTCAAAATCAGCGGATACGGACTTGACGAAAGCGGTTGCGTCGAATGCGGTAAAACCCCTTCGGGGAGAATATTTTTCGACGCGGGCTCGGGCGGGTTTTTATGCGAGAACTGTTTTTCGGGGGTAGGCAGGGAAATAAATTTAAGCACGTATCTTGCGCTTAAAAACATTGCGGGCGGCGGCGAAGATAAGGATTTTGCCGTAAAAGCGTTAAGGCTTTTGGACTATTTTATGCGCTATCGCGCGGAAGTCGTTATAAAGCCGCTTGCGGAACTGATTAAAGAATAAACGTGTGTCAAAGGTCGTTTTTAGGCGACCTTTTTTCTTTAAAGAAAAACGAGCAAAATTTTGTCAAGGTAAAAGAAAAAACTTTGGGTTAAAAAGTTGATAAATTTTTTAAATTAGTGTAAAATGAAAAAGGTTGAGTATTCAACTTTAATCAGAGATAAATTTTTGGAGGAAACTTATAGAATGAAGTACGTGTACTTATTCAGCGAAGGCAACGCAAAAATGCGTGAAACCTTAGGCGGCAAGGGTGCAAACCTTGCGGAAATGACCAACATCGGTCTTCCCGTTCCCCAGGGCTTTACCATTTCTACCGAAGCTTGCACCAAGTATTACGAGGACGGCAGGCAGATCAACGCCGATATTCAGGCGGAAATCATGGAGAACATCACTAAACTCGAAGAACTCGTCGGCAAAAAATTCGGCGATCTCGAAAATCCGCTTCTCGTTTCCGTTCGTTCGGGCGCAAGGGCGTCAATGCCCGGTATGATGGATACCATCTTAAACCTCGGCTTAAATGAAGAAGTAGTTGAAGTTCTTGCTAAAAAGTCCGGCAATCCCAGATGGGCTTGGGACTGTTACAGAAGGTTTATTCAAATGTATTCCGACGTCGTTATGGAAGTCGGCAAAAAGTACTTTGAAAAACTTATCGACGAAATGAAAGAAAAGAAGGGTGTAACTTACGACGTAGAACTTACTGCGGACGACTTAAAGGCACTCGCTAATCAGTTCAAACAGGAATATAAAAATCAAATCGGCACAGACTTCCCGTCTGATCCTAAGGAACAACTTTTCGGCGCTATCAAAGCGGTTTTCCGTTCTTGGGACAACCCCCGTGCTAACGTTTACAGAATGGACCACGACATCCCGTACAGCTGGGGTACTGCGGTCAACGTTCAGATGATGGCGTTCGGCAATATGGGTGACGATTGCGGCACCGGCGTTGCGTTTACCCGTAACCCCGCTACCGGCGAACCCGGACTTATGGGCGAATTCCTTATGAACGCTCAGGGTGAAGACGTCGTTGCAGGCGTTCGTACCCCGATGCCCATTTCCAAAATGGCGGAAGTTCTTCCCGCTGTTTACGATCAATTCCTTGAAGTTTGCAAAACTCTCGAAAACCATTACAGAGATATGCAGGATATGGAATTCACCATTGAAAAGGGCAAACTTTACATGCTTCAAACCAGAAACGGTAAGCGTACCGCAGCGGCTGCAATCCGTATCGCTTGCGACCTTATCGACGAAGGTATGATTACCGAACAGGAAGCACTTTTACAAATCGACGCTAAAACGCTCGACATGCTTTTACACCCCACGTTTGACGCTGCTGCATTAAAGGTTGCGGACAAACAAAACGTAGTAGGTAAAGGTATTGCGGCTTCCCCCGGTGCTGCCGCAGGTACTATCGTATTCACTCCCGAAGACGCAGTTAAACTCGGCAAGGAAGGAAAGAAAGTTATTCTCGTTCGTTTGGAAACTTCTCCCGAAGATATCGAAGGTATGAAGTTTGCACAAGGTATCTTGACCGTTCGCGGCGGACAAACTTCGCACGCTGCGGTTGTCGCTCGTGGTATGGGTACTTGCTGCGTATCCGGTTGCGGCGACATCAAGATGCATGAAGAAGAAAAATACTTTGAACTCGGCGGAAAGACCTTCCGTGAAGGCGACGAACTTTCACTCGACGGTTCTACCGGTAACATTTACGATATAGCAATCAAGACCGTTCCGGCAGATCCCAACAGCGGATACTTCGGAAGAATCATGAAACTTGCCGACAAATATAAGGCTATGGGCGTACGCACTAATGCGGATACTCCCGCTGACGCTGAACGCGCTGCCGAACTCGGTGCGCAGGGTATCGGTCTTTGCCGTACCGAACACATGTTCTTCGGCGAAGGAAGAATAGACAAGTTCCGTGAAATGATTTGCGCTACCACCGTTGAAGAACGTGTCAAAGCGCTCGATAAAATCGAACCCTTACAGCAAGCGGACTTCGAAGGTCTTATGGAAGCGCTTAAAGGTCAACCCGTTACCATCAGGTTCCTTGATCCGCCGCTCCACGAATTCGTTCCTACCGAAGAAGCGGACATTAAACTTCTTGCTGACGCACAGGGCAAGAGCGTTGAAGAAATCAAAATGATTTGCGACGCACTTCACGAATTCAACCCGATGATGGGTCACCGTGGATGCCGTCTTGCAGTAACTTATCCCGAAATTGCAATTATGCAGACCAAAGCGGTTATCAAGGCTGCTATCGCAGTAGCGAAACGTCATCCCGCATGGAACATTGTTCCCGAAATTATGATTCCGCTCGTCGGCGACGTCAAAGAACTTGCTTACTGCAAAAAGACGGTAGTCGAAACTGCCGACAAAGTTATCGCAGACGCAGGCGTATCGCTTAAATACGAAGTAGGTACTATGATTGAAATTCCGCGTGCGGCATTAACCGCTGACGAAATCGCTAAAGAGGCTGAATTCTTCTGCTTCGGTACTAACGACTTAACGCAAATGACTTTCGGCTTCTCGCGTGACGACGCAAGCAAATACTTACCGTCCTACTATGCGGCAAAGATTTACGAATTCGATCCGTTTGCAAGGCTCGACACTGTCGGCGTAGGCAAACTTATGAAGATGGCTGTTGAAATGGGACACAGCACCCGTAAAGATATTCACTGCGGTATCTGCGGTGAACACGGCGGCGATCCTTCATCTATCGAATTCTGCCACGAAATCGGTCTCGATTACGTTTCCTGCTCGCCCTTCCGCGTTCCGATCGCAAGGCTCGCTGCGGCGCAGGCTAACATCAAAAACCCGAGAAAGGTTAGCGACAAAGTCACCAAAGCGGTAAATGACACCGTAAACAAAATCAAAGGCATTTTCAAAAAGAAATAAGTCTTAAAACTTAAATGATAAACCGCCGTTGCAAGTAATTGCAACGGCGGTTTCGTTTGCTATAAAACAAGTTTGTGATTGCTATAAAAACAAAAAAGTAGTATAATTTATTTGAAAGCAAAAAGGAGAATATTATGGTATATAAAAAATACGGTGATACGGTGGTTTTAAGGCTTGAAGTTGGTGACGAAATAACTTCTTCCGTGCAAAAGGTTGCCGAAGATTTAGGCGTGCTTTCCGCAAGCGTAAGCGGAATAGGCGCAACCGACGACTTTACCGTCGGCGTGTTCGACATGGGAAAAAGGGATTACGAAAGGTTCTCGTACAAAGGGAATCACGAAATTAACACGCTTATCGGCAACATAACTCAAAAGGACGGCAAGCCTTACGTCCACTTGCATTTAACGGCAACGGGAAAGGAAGGTAAGGTAGTTGGCGGACATCTTTTAAGCGGCGTAATATCGCTTACGGCGGAAATTTTTATACACGTTTTCGACGCACGGCTCGTCAGGGAAAGGGATGAAAAGTTAGGTATAAACTTAATAGGCGTAAAATAATAATCGACTATTGACACAGTGCTTTTTGCAATATATAATAAAAGCGTAACTATAATAAGGTAGGGGAATATTATGGAAGATAATAAAAATATCAATGAAGAAGTTTCTTCCGAACAAACGGAAAACAAAAATGTAAGTATTACGCTTACTGACAGATTGATAAATCTGTCTTTCTCGCTTGCGGCAATCGTTTTGTATGCGCTGACGTCCGTAATTATGAGTTTTACGTTGAGTTATACTTTCCTTGGTATAATGAAAATTTTTATTTATGCTTTGGCAATAACGGGTCTTATATGGAATCTTGTAAGATCCAAAAAACCTACGTTTGATTTTTATTTTTCGGCGGGTGCGTTGGCAGTTATTTTTATGGCAAATATAATATAAAACAACAAAATAATGCCCTTCCTTCGGGAAGGGATTTATTTTTAAAGTAAATATGAAAAAAGTTTCATATTTTTATTGACAAACGGTGAATTGATAAGTTATAATTTACGTACAATAAGTTTTAAGTATGGACGCAGGGAAGTATAGGCGCGTGAGTGAAGAAAAACTATTAAAGCATTGTTCGCCGACGCTTGCGGGGCTTAAAACGGGCAGTATGTTTAACTTAACCGGATGCCGCGAAGGGCTTAACTCGTACATGCGTTCGCTAAACGAAAGGCTTTCGGTTAAAGGCGTAAGGGTAATACCGTTAAAGTTTAGCGACGAGTCCGCGCTCGTTTACGTTTATCGCCCAAAGCGGCTTGAAAAGGACTTAAAAGACGACTGTACGGCCAAAATACTCGTTGGGCTTGGCTATGACGTAAAAAGCGTGCCTAAATGCCTTGCATGTTTGATAAAAAGGATGCGGGCGGAACAAAACTTTCCGCACGAAGTCGGTTTGTTTTTAAGTTATCCGCCCGAGGACGTAAAAGGGTTTATCGAAAACGGCGGAGAGTGTTTTAAGTGTTGCGGTTGCTGGAAGGTTTACGGCGACGTAAGTTTAAGCGAAAGAACTTTTTGCAAATACAAAAGATGCACCGACGTTTACGTTAAATGTTACCGTGAAGGAATAGAACTCGAAAAACTTACCGTGCGTGAAATAGCGAAATAATAAACCTAAATCAAATTACGACAAATACCATTTATAATCTCTACAAATGTAGCCGCCGCTTTAATATAAAAGCGGCGGCTACGATTTTAAAAACAAAAAACTCCCCGAAAAGGGAGTTTAATTTTTTATTAGTTACTTAATTAAATGGTTTTTTCCGCTTTAACAAGAGTGTAAACGAGCGAACCTATTCTTGAAAATCCGTCGTAGTTTGAAA
>JAXFZW010000002.1:0-25366 GCA_034184645.1 Clostridia bacterium
ATGGTAATAACAGTATTAATGTTTGCCGTTTCAAAGGACTTAAAATCGCTATCAATTACCGATATAATATTAGTTTTTTGCCGCAAATATTTTTGGAATTGCGCTCCATATTCCGTATCTAACCAAGAGTTTTGAGTTATAAAGACATTAATACCGTTTTCTTTTATAACTCGTAAGCTCAACTCATAAAAATATATCAATAAGTCAGAGCCACGAGGAATTAAGTCAAACTTTTTTCCGTATCTACTATGTAATTGCTCTTGTAATTTATCTTTCAAACTTTCTGAAAAATTTGAATGTCTTGATTCAAGATACGGCGGATTGCCGATAACGATATCAAAGCCGTCTTTAATGCCGAACATCCATTCGGGATCGAACCAAGAAGTTGCCTGATTTTCAAAAGGCTTCCATTCGGAAAGTTGCTGATAGCGCACGGACGCCTGCTTTTGATAGTTAGCGATCGTATTCAACAACATATCTTGCTGAACTTGTAAAAATTCGAGTTTTAATTCCGTGCGGCGCTCACTATCTGCATTGAAATATTCTTCTCGGATATTTTTCAAGGCTTTGATATGGTCTTGATTTTCAAATATGGAAAGTTGAGTATTATTATCTAACGTAATAAGCGAATTCGCTATAATAAACTTAAAATCCAAGTTAGGCAACGGGTTGATACCGCGATTCTCTTCCGCATCGTCAACCTTTTCTTCGATGATAAGCGACAAGAAGCAGCGCAGACGAGAGATTTCGACTGCGATAGGTTGAATATCGATACCGAAAATAGAATTTTGAATAACGCTCAATTTACGGATATAGTTCAAAGATCCTGCATTGAACTTCTTTTCAAACTCTTTCTTCAAGAGTATGCCGACGTTCTCGGTCGCCTTATCGAACCAAAGATTTGCGTCGGGATCGAGTTCTTGCAAAACGTAAACGACTTTTTGCAGCATACCGATAGGAAACGCGCCTGAACCACAAGCGGGATCGAGAACGGTAACGGTATATAACGCGTCGATAAGTTTTTTCTTTTCAGCAGCGTCGAAAACTGCTAAATCGTCGTCATCTTTTGAATAACTGATTAATGCATTTAACTTTATTTCGTCAATGCCCGTTTTGGTTTTTAAGTATTCGCAAAGGCTGCTATCGACCATATAATCGACGATGTCACGGGGCGTATAGAAACTGCCCGTGCTTTTCTTTGCGTTTTCACCCGTTTCGGGGTTGATTTCCGCAAGTAAGTTTTCAAAAATCCTACCGAGCATTTCGGGATCGATAGAAAGTTCTATATCGTAAGCGGTGTTTTCGTCCACGGTAAAGTTGTATTGACCTAACGTATTATAGAGTTTTATAAACCAATCGTTAGGGATTGTTACAACGCCGTATTGTCCGCAATTATTGACGGAATCGAATTTGTATCTGTCGTCAGTATGCGGGCTGAAAAGACCGCCGTTAAGATAAGGGATCAATTTATAATAATCGGTATTAAAGCACGCTTTACGCTTTTTATGCGGAGTGTTCAAAAGTTCAAAGAAAAGCGGTTCTAAAACGTCGTGATAATAATTTGCTTTTCCGTTTATCGTTTCGAGCGCAAGCATATCGTCGGGAACGAGCGGGATATTGTTTTCGCTCCTTTTTTCGCGCAAGAACCAACAGAACATAATACGCCCAATCAGGCGCACGCCGAATTCGGCATACTTGTTGTGATCGGTCGTCCCATAAAGATTAAGCAGTTTTTCGTAAGTTTTCCCGTCTCTTTCGCCACCGACAAGTTCGGTAAAACTCGTGGCAATTTCGGAATAGAACTGTTTATTTACGACTTCAACGGAGAAGCGATTAATAAGCTCGTTAAGGTCGGCGACTTTGCCTTTTGCAATCAAAAACTTATAAGCGGTTTTTGTCTTTGTGCCTATACCAAGACTATACGAATAACGGCGAGGGTTAGACAATACCTTTACGACTTTATCGCCGTCATACTCGTATTTGCTTGTCAAAAGCGAAATACGATAGTTGCGCTTGTCCGCATTTGCAAAAGCGACAACGGCGTTGTTGACGCGAAGCCCGCGAAGGATCTTGAACATTTCCTGCGTGATAGCGACACGGCGGTTTTGCGCACCGTCCGCTAATATGACTTCAAAAACGCTTAAATTACAAGCGGAAGAATCACCTAACTGCGTAACAGAAGTGAATATATCGTTATTAAATTCGACGGCGTGTTTATCGCCGACAAAATCAGGTAGTAGCAATTCTTTGACAAGATATGTATAGTTATCTATATGGTATTCTTTTGCGAGAATTTCTTTTGCTTCGTCAAGCGTTATCACTTCTCAAGTCCTCCGTGAACATAATGATTTCGGTCTGTGCGTCAATGCTTTCCACTTTCCGCTTTATCTGAATAATATAGTTGACGGGTATTTTTTCTTTTAATTCTTTAACGGTTTCGTCCACGCCATTCTTTTTTACGGTAAGATTTGCAAGATATTTCAATTCGCCGTCACTTAAATCGTCGTAAGTTTTTATAACATCAAGCAGGTCTGCAATATAATCCTTTTCCGCAGGGCAAGCAATTGAAAGTTTTTCAAGGTTATCGATTGCCTCGCCTTTACGTTTATCAAGTTTTATTTTCGGATAAGGTTTACGTATTTCGTCACGCAGAATCGCAAATTTCTTATCCAACGCTTCGTCGTAATCAAAACTTTTTTCTTCCGGATCGGCTTTGAATAACGACAAAACCTTTTCGGGCGGAACTATTTCCGCTTTTTCACTATACGGATTTGCCAAAGCAAACAACGTATTATTGCCACGTTTTGCAAACGAGATAGCGCAAGGAACAGGTTTATCCTTACGGACGATCCTTGCTCTTTCGGGGATCTTCAAAGTTTCGTCGATAAATTTGACGTTGTGCTTTATCGCGTTATAATCGTTTCTGAAATCGACGTCCCAACTCTTTTCGCTATTCTCGGCATTAGCATCATCATACTGCTTTTTGAAGTAACTTTGCAACGTTTCGTCGGGAGTAAGCGTTCTCGTATCGCTACCGACTATGTTGTTTATCAAGAACATTTTTAAGGTAGAAATGCCTTTAATAAGAGTGTTCTGCTCACCTATATCGGTCGGGAAGAAGTTGTAGATATAAATCTTATCAAACATCTTCTTATTGATACGGTTGATACGACCTATTCTTTGAACGACTCTCGTCGGGTTATAAGGAATATCGTAGTTGATGATAACGCCGGCGCGGTTAAGGTTGAAGCCTTCGCTTAATGCGTCGGTAGCGACGATAATATCGTAATCGTTTTTCTGTTCAGCCGTCTTGTAGGATGCGTCGAAATTTGATTTGACGACGTTACGGTCGATATTAGACGCTTTACCAGTATATAACAACACGCGGAAGCCGTCTTCTTCGAGTCTTGATTTTACGTAATCCGCAGTATCGGCAAAAGACGAGAAGATAACGATTTTGCGAGAAGCATTATCCGTAAGATTATTTTTAATCTGACGGCAGACTTCGTTATATTTAGGGTCTTCTCCGACGTTATCAGAAGAAAACCACTCGTTATATATCCCGCGGAGCAACTTTACATCGTTTTCAACGGCAAGAATAAACTCTTCCTTGAATAAATTTTTCGCAAAAGGGATTGCTTTTTTCTTGATTTTATCAACGTCTATAGGCTCGTCCGATATATTATTGATCGCGTCAAAAGTTTCCTGTATCTCATTTTCGTCCGGATCGGGAAGATAGCCGCTTTTCTTTATCGGGACGTAGCCTTTATCCCACCATTTTTTGATGTTTTCATAAGACGTGAGCAAACTGTTAAGCGTTGACTTAAACGCCGCTTTGGAACTTTCAAAGCGCATAACGAGCAATCTTTTTATAAACTGCGCCAAGTTGCCTTGAAATTGCTGAATGTTTATTTCGTTAAACAACTCGCCGTATTTTTCATTAAAGGCTTCCGGATCAATCAAATACGCCGAAGGATTATAACGGGCGCAGATAAATTGATTACTTAATTTTTCAAGCGTAGCGAGATATAATTCTCGTATTTCGCCCAAATCGTATTCTATCAATTTCGGACCGACAACTTCGGGGAAATGGATATTTTGTAATTTTAAGTCTTCAGCGTATTCTTTTATCTCCTGTAAATCAAGGCGACTGCGACGGATTATAACGGGATCAATCAATACGCGTAATTCACCGCTTAATTTATCAAGTTCGGTTTTTATCTCGTCGGTAAAATTCTTTTTGCCTTCTTTTTCGAGTTTATTATATCTTGCAATCAATTCGTGGAAGCGCACGCTTAAATTGTCCACCGAATTTATAGTGGATCGACTTGGCGTTTGGAAAAGTTTTACAAGGGCAAACAAGTCTTGCGGACGGTTGTTATACGGAGTTGCCGTCAGCAAAATTACTTTGTTCTCCGCATTAGAACGGGTTAATTGGTGTAGCCATAAATAACTGTCGCTTAATTCGTTGCGATATCTATGCGCTTCATCTATTACATAGAGAATCGGATCGGGATCGTCAGCATAGTCATTATACAAATCTTCTAACTTCCCGCTACTGCAAACCCTTACTCCGCGAAGCCCGAAATCCTGCTGATAATCTTCCCATTGATCCACAAGGTGCGGCGGGGCGATAACAACGGTTTTATGTATATCGAGATTATATGCAATAGCAGATGCGATAATTGATTTTCCGAGACCTACAACGTCGGCAATTATTACGCCGTTATTTTTGTTTATACAATCAACGCCGTATTTGATGGCGTCTAATTGATACTTGAAATTTGCAAACTTTCCATTTGTTATTTCCGACGGCGTGGTGACGTTGTTTTGGTCGATAGAATTATAAAGTTCATATAAAATGCGAGTATAAATATGATACGGGGACGGTTTTGCGAAAATCCAAAGTTTTTTCTTTAACTCGGTTTCAAAGTCTTTATTGCCGTCTTTTACGCAAATATCTATCGACTTGCTATCAGTCCATAAACTCTCAAACTTTTCTTCATACTCGTCATATTTTACGTTATCGCTGAAACGCTCGTTCATCTCGCCCTGACCGAGAAGTCCGTTATAGGTAAAATTCGACGAACCCATAAATACAACGCCTTTTTGGTCGCCGAAACAAGAATATTCGTATTTGTTTGTAATTACGTAAAACTTGCTGTGATCCTGTCTTGCCGTTAAACGTATTTCCAAAGTTCCGTCTTTAATTTTATCTAAAAACATTCTGAAAATCGCCTGATTTTCGGTCGAATCGAACTCATCTGCTAATGACGATTTATTAAACAAATCTATAAAGCTATTGATATAGTTGTTTTTCTTTTGAGAATTGTTCAGATTATTATAGCCACGAACGGAATAAGAACTTAATTCCTCGTCGGGATTGTTTTTTACGGCATTACAAAGTTCGCCGATCGCGTTCGGATCAATCGTGCAACCGACTAAAATTCGTATCTTTTTATCTTTTAATTCTTCCGCAAGAGCGTTAAATCCGGAAAAGTAAAAGAACGCCGTTAAGATATCTACGCTTTCTGCTTGCTTTAACGTGTTTTTCAACGATTCGAGCATTGTTTTATTTCTGTTATCTATAATGGAGGCCATAATATTTTCTCCCGCATTCTATTATAAAATAAAATATATGACAGTTTTCGTCATATTAAACAATTTTTCTGTTCAAAAATTTTTTACTTTTGCAAATTAATGATATTATACAAAAGCAACTTTGTTAAACGCTTACGATCAAAGCATTTATTAATACCCATTGAGTTTGATTCGAATAATCGATTTTACCTTCTTTTGCACAATCGTTTATTTCTATTGTATATTTAGTCATGAACGATTCAGGCAAACAGTTTTTTAAATTTATGATATTCGTCCACAAAGAACCGTTACCGTCGCCGACACTACATTTCTTCAAATTCTTGTTGTCCAACAAAAAACGATTATGGCTTACTTCGTTTCGTAATGCGATAACAGCGTCAAGGTCGCGAGATAGGTTATCAATTTTATTAAGATAATAAGGGAATAACTCTTGCTTATCTGTTTCAGACAACTTTTTCGCTTGCAAAATCAATTGCCCGAACGTTAGGGAAGATAATGCACTGAAAAAACCATCGCCTGAATCCAAGTAACGTTGTAACTGTAAAGTATGTATTATTGCTCCACTATTATCGCTATATTTGTTTGAAATAAACGCGCGAATGCTTTCTTCCAAAAGACCAATATATTTATAAAGAACACGACGTATCCGTTTATCGTAGCGGAAAGCAGTGGCAATTTGAGCATAAGAGGCTTTTTCACCGGAAAGGCTTTCCAAGTGTTGGCGAACGTGATCGTGTTCGTCAATGCCACGGTATTGAAGATAATGAACCGACTTCTTTTTCTCTTCTTCGGTTATTATTATTTTTTTCCAAAACTCTTCGTACGTCATAATAAGGCTAATCGCAAATCTCGTTGATTGCTTGGATCAATATCAAAAACGAAGCAATGTCCTCTTGCTTGGACAAGTGCTGATTCTTCAACTTAAGATATCTCTCGCGCAAATCATTCCATTCCCCGGCGTCCTTTATCGCTTTAATTTTGGTTTGATAATTGCGCGAATGACGTACTTCATTCCAGTAGTACTGTCCGGTCACTTTATTATGTACGATTTTCAGATAGTTACCGTTATTTCCTTCGCACATAATGGCGACATCGAAAGAAAAATGTAAGCGATTCCCATAAATCAACTTCGACGTTATTACCGAGGTTGAATTTTCTGCGGGCTTAAATCCCAAATTCGGATTCATTTCATTAAATGCTTTAATGAACAGTTCCTTTATCTTTTTGGGGTCATTTATCAACCCTTGTTTGTCCTTTTGTAAAATAAAATTATAGTCTAAATCGAACTCGCCATTTTCTCCGTTTTTGGTGATAAGGTTATTGCTTCCGCTTCCGATTAGAATAAATTGAAAAGTAAAGTAATCTTTGAGCCAACTCTGTTGAACATTTTTAATAATGGTTTCGCAGGCGTTTTTTAATTCCTTTAACTCCTGTTTGTCATATACGTAATCAAACATTTATATTCTCCTGAAAGGTCTTCTTAAAAAATGCTTTCCTTTTTTTATAGTACTAATCATAACTTTTAGTTGTATTTTTGTATTTTGTTGATATGATTCAAGTTCCCAAAATTAAATAATAGTTGAATTTGGGAAACAGTCTTATTTAAGCCAATCAGCAATATCAATAATCTTTACACCCTCATATTGATACTCATCGTGACGGGTTCTCGCAATGATCATTTTAGGATAAGCGTCCTTGATTTGTAAAAGCGGTGATACCTCTCTTTCAAACGTGTTAGAATCCGAAAGATTGTCTGATACTTGTATATAGAGTTTTTCGTTTCGCTTAATCGCCACGAAATCAATTTCTTTTCTATATAGCACTCCGACATAGACTTCATAACCGCGTCTTAAAAGTTCAATGGCGACGATATTTTCGAGCACTCTGCCATAATCGAGATTTTTAGTGCCGAGTTCGGCGTAGCGGAAAGTATGATCGCTTAAATAATACTTATCATTAGACGTAAGATATTTTTTGCCGTGTATATCGTATCGCCTTATTTTGTAAAATGCAAAGGCATTACAAAGATACAGAATATACTTGCCGATCGTTTTATGATTGATTATATCCTTATTTACGGTAAGGGTCTCGGCGATATTGCGCGCGGAAGTCAGGTTTGATATATTATCCATAAGATAGTCCACAAGCCTGTCCATAAGTTGCGGATTCTTAACATTGTATTTTTGCCTTATATCACGAACGATAAGCGTATCGAAAACGTCTTTGATATAATCGTATTTCGCTTCCGTGTCTTTATAGAGATAAGAACCGGACATTCCGCCTTCTTTAACGTAGTTTTCGAAAGAGTCGTAAATATTTTGACTGCCGAAATATTCAAGATATTCCTTAAAAGAAAACGGAAAGACCTTTATTTCAAACGTTCTGCCGGTGAAAAGCGTTGCTAAATCCGAACTCAAAAGAAAGGCGTTTGAACCTGTAATATAAATATCGTATTTTTCTTCCGCGTGAAGGCTGTTGATCGTCAACTCAAAATTATTGCATAACTGAACTTCATCGATTAAAACGAAATTGTTTTTGCTTTCCACAAAAGCATTATCTATATATTTATATAACGCGTGATAATCTTTTAGGTTTTCAAACTTTGCAAGATTGTAATTTATATGGATAACGTTCGCCTGCGGATCGGTTTTTGTTACGTATTGTTTAAGCGATTCCAAAAGTTTGGATTTCCCACTACGCCGTACCCCCGTTATAACCTTTATATCCGGTGTTCCGATAATTCTTTTGATTGTTTCAAGATAAAAATCACGTTCGATAAGTTTCATACTTTCACCTCGATTATTATTATATAACTTTTATTTCCCAAAATCAAGTGTTTTTTCATTTTGGGAAATACAATAATGTGCTTTTCTATTTTTTCATTTAGCAGTTAAATATACGTTTAATTATACAAGCATAAAAACTCGTCAAACGTTTTATCTTTAACGAACTTTGATTTTTCTGTTCTGCCGTTTACTTGTTGAAATAAGTTTTTACCTTACGCTGATATTACTTTTTGTCACAAATGTTATATATTATTTATGACAAAAGGGCAATACTTTATGTTGATAATTATCTCATTTTACAGTTAGGCGTGTGCTTGGCATTTAAACAAGTGGCGTCGCTTACGCTCCGCCATGCCAAGCACACGCCCTTTCTCTTAAAAGGGTTACCTTGACAACTGAAAGTTCTAATAAGGCAACCTTAACTTAATTGCCGAAAGTAAAAGCGCCCGCAGGAAGGTGAAAGGCGCCGCTAAACCGCTTGGCGACTCTTTCACCCTTTCCTTTGCGGGCTTACTTTTAATTAGTCCTCGGCATTTTAAGTAATAGTTCGTTGTTCGCTTTCCCTTCTATCGTTCCCTCGTTTATTACAGTAAAGTTATCAAACAGTATGAACTTATTTGGATTATCCAAATATCCGCATATTATGTCTTCTTCTAATATATCCAGTTTCCGCATTGGCGATAAACCTCTCGAATATATTACCCTGTCGTTTGTTTTCGTTAAATACTTCTTTATGTACTGTAACGCCCCTTCTTTTTGCTTAACGTGTTCGTCTATCCTTTGAAAATCGTTCCTTCCGAATCTTTCTTCAAAGTACGTGTTTACCTGCGCTTTTACTATCTTATGCTTGTTGACGTTGTAGTCTTTTTTTTCATATATGCTCCCTATCATATCGGGAATATAGAACAAACCGTGAAAGTGTAATCTTTCCGTTTCCTTACCTCTTTCCCACACTCCCATGTACAGCCACTTCTTTTTACTGTGTAAGTTTTGCAACGTTTGTAACAGTTTCTTCTTAAACACTTCTTCCGTCATCTTTTCACTGTCATAAGTAAACGTACAAAAGTAATTAAACGGCGTTATGTTTACAATCCTATTCATCCTTTGTGTTCTGACTATATAGTTTCTATGTTCTCTTTCAATATTCTTTTCTACGTATTCTTGCGCTTCTTTAACGTCTTTAAATAACCCCTTTATTCCGTCGATTATTACCCTTTTACGTTCTTTAGCTTTTAACCCTTTTGTTTGGGAATACAGTTCGGTAAACAAGGCTTTCCTTGTAACCGTTTTACCTTTGGGCTTTATCTTCCTTTTTACGGGAACGTAGTCTTTACCGTCCCACTCTACCTCGGTTAATACAAAGCCGCTTGGCAGTGTTAAAGTGGATATTTCTTCTTTTTCTTCCACTACCTTACCTTTATCGTCTATCACGTATTCCTTTTCGGTATTATGTCTCTTCGGGCGTTTTGGTCTTGTAGTCTTTTGTATGGCTATATAGTGACTGCCGTCCGAATATACTTTTGCCCCTTTTAGATCCATTACTTCCCCCTACACCTTGTTTATGTAATCGGATATTATGCTTTCTATGATAGGCGCTTGCTCCTTACTGCAAGTCCTTAATATCTCTTTAAGCGTATCGACTTTTATCCGCTTGTTTTCTTTTCTCTTTTGTCTGTAATCTTCATCGACTATCAACTTGTATCCGCCGTATCTTCCCGGAAAACTTTGTATGTTGTAGTGATAGGATAAAAACTCTATGTCTCGCCGTATAGTTCTTTCGCTAACGCAAAAATCGTCCATAAGAGTTTTTCTCTTTATGAACGCCCCTGCCTGTAGCTTCTTTAAGATTGCTATACAGCGGTCTTGCAAGTTTTAACCTCCTTTTCAGATTTTTCTTTTTTACTATTCTTTTTCCGTCTTTAATATTTCCAACAATCTTTCAGTGAGTGCGTTTATGTATGCGTCCATCAAGTCTTTGGGTACAAGGCTTAAATCAGGTGTTCCGTTTACGTAAACGTCTAACTTTAACGGATTGTCTTTTACTTCAATCTTTTGCATTTTTAATCTCCTTTTAGTTTTTTTCATCTTCTTTCATAACGTGGGCATACGCTTGTCCACGTTTTCAAATATTTTGTAGAAAAACATTTCCTGCACTAATTATCAGCCTTAAAGGTGAAGGCTTTCTTCACCTTAGAAAAAGTTTCTCATTTAAAGCGGAAAGTTTTTTACCGCTTTAAAGTTTTTAATGGGTATCAGAAAACGCCCGATAAGTAAAGGCGAAAAATATTGCGACCTATTTTACCTTGCATCTACCACACAATTTTTTTCTTCTCCCTTTCACTTATCGTTCGTTTCCCGATGTGCTTTTGGCATAAAAAGTCTTTCGACTTTTTGAAATATATTTTTTATTTAAAGGAGATTAAAAATGAAAACAGCAGTTATTTATGCTAGGTACTCTAGCGACAAGCAAACGGAACAGTCCATCGAGGGGCAATTACATATTTGTTACGACTACGCTAAAAGAAACGATATTTCCGTAGTGAACGAATACATAGACCGCGCTATGACGGGAACTAACGACAATAGAAAAGCCTTCCAGCAAATGCTGAAAGACAGTAGTAAAAAAGCGTGGGATTACGTTTTAGTTTACAAGTTAGATAGGTTTAGTAGAAACAAGTATGAAACGGCAATTCACAAAAAGACGTTACGCGATAACGGAGTTAAACTTTTATCCGCTATGGAAAATATCCCCGACACTCCCGAAGGTATTATTCTTGAAAGCCTCCTTGAAGGAATGGCGGAATACTACTCCGCTGAACTGTCTCAAAAAGTTAAACGCGGCATGAGAGAGACAAGACAAAAAGGATATTTTACAGGCGGACAAATGTTATACGGCTATAAAGCGGACGGTAAAAAAATCGCCGTTGATCCCGACCAAGCGGAAATAGTCAGGTATATATTTAATGAATACGCAAAAGGCGAAACAGTTAAAGATATTATTGCCGATTTAACCGGAAAAGGCATTTTAAACAAGGGAAAACCGTTTAACGAAAAAATGATTTATTGCATGATTAAAAATGAAAAGTATTCCGGAACATATCATTGCAACGGAGAAGAGTACCCGAACACATATCCCCGAATCGTTCCACAAGATATAATAGAACTCGTTAATCAACGAAATATCGAAAACCACTACGGAAGGCAAAGTACCGAAGTAACTTATTATTTTAGGAACAGGATACGTTGCGGATATTGCGGTAAACCTATAATTTCCGAATGCGGTACATCTTCAACCGGAATATTAAAAAGATATTATAAATGTAACGGAAAGAAAACTGGTAACGGATGTAAAAAAAGTCAAGTCAGAAAGGAAATATTGGAAAAACTTGTTTTTGACACAACTTACGAAATATTAAACGATACCGATAACCTAATTAAAATAGCAGATTTGGTTTTGGCTCATAGAAAAGAAAACCCTTTGGAAAACTCGGAATTAAACTTGTTGATACAAGAACAAAAAGAAACTCAAAAACAAATTGACAATTTTTTACAGGCAATAGCGGAAGGCATTATAACTTCTTCTACAAAACTTAAACTTAACGAATTAGAAAACAAGCTCGAAAAAATAAACTTAAACATAAATGAAATAGAAATCAAAACAAAAAAGGAAGTTACAAAACACGAAATACTTCAATATATGAAAAAAGCCTTGGATAAAGATCCAAGACTAATGGCAAAAACCTTAATAAATCACATAGTCCTTTACGACGACAAGATAGAAATTCATTACAACTATGTAAAAGGCTCCGGCTCTGATGACAATCATCAGAGCCTTCTTTTTATCACAATTCAAAAAACAATATCTTTGACTAACTACCGTCACAATAATCATTCACAACTTTATTTCGATATTGAAATTTGGGTGTAAATCGCTATATAATTACTAATAATTTTTAATAAAAACAAACAGTCCGAAACAAACAAAATTTCTACGTTCGTTTTGGACTGTTGTGGCTGCCCCTGACAGACTCGAACTGACGACACTTCGGTTAACAGCCGAATGCTCTACCGACTGAGCTAAGGGGCAATCTTTTTTCAAATTGCTTTACTATTATATTTTATTTAATTTTTTATGTCAACCGTTTTTTAACGATTTTTAATCTTGCGGCGGATATTTTTTTATTTTTTCCCTCGTAAACGTTTTTATAACAAATAATAAAGCCCCGAAAATAATTTCTCGGGGCTTTAAGTATCGTTTTCTACACAAAACTATCTCGTAACGATTTCGCACGGAACGTTGAATATTTTTGCAACCTTTAATATGGTGTCGATATGTCTTCCGGTTGCCGCCGCCATGTGGTGAGTAGGACCTGCTTCACTCCAACGGTTGCAGAATTCCCTTGCGCCGCAAGTAAAGCGCGTTCTCATGTTGGTATCGCCGAAGGTAAAGATAGGTCCGGGTTCGTTTACGCCTTCCGCAACAATAAACTTGAATTTACCGTCCTTATCCTGCGTGATTGCAAGATACGTTATGTCGCCTACCGGCGGATAGAATTGCGTAAGGTAGCCGCCGCCCGTTTTTCCGTGGAATACGGGAACGATTTTCATCGTGGGCTTTTTGTCCTTGGAAATATCTGCGTCGCCCGAGCCCGAGTGACCGATAATGCAAATATCTTCGTTAAAGTCGATTGAATACATTTCGGAAAGTTGACCTGTTCCCGCAATGGTTTTAAGAATACTCATCGCCATAGCGACTTTGATATCGCCTTCAACGGCACAAGCGGTTCCCTGTTTGATAAGCATAGAAAATGCGGGGATAAGCATCGAATCGAGTACGCCCGCTTTGCCGGTAGCAAAACCGTCGTAGTGCGACGCAATAAGACCTAAATGCTCGTCCTTTACCCATTGTTCAAAAGCAACGACGTATTTTGCCATATCCCAAACTTTTTCAACGGTTGCGCCGCCTTCGATGTCGAAGGTTGCGATAATGTCTTCCGCTTTCGCCCTGATTGCCTTTTCGTCGGTAATATTGTCGGCGATTGCCCACATCTTTTCCCAGTCAAACTGTTTGGTATAAAGGAACATTCTGTTGTAAAGGTTGGTTTCGTCTATGTATAAGTCCATCATGCCGGGGTAAGGTCTGCCGATTTGCGCAATGTTGGTGTCGCGGAATCTTCTTCTTACCTGAGCCGCACGGCACCAGTCTTCGATTTCCGCTTTAACTGCGGGATCGCCGCCTTCAACTACGCCGGTAATGACCGCATGGCGTTTACCCGCCCTTTCAAGGTCGGCAACCGCTTCACCCGTTGCACCGCAAGCATAAAGTTCGCCAAGCCACGTGGGAACGTCTGTTTTCGCATAGTCGGGCGCTTTAAGTTTTTGAACGTTTACGATAACTACCGGAACGTCCAAATCCCTTACTGCGGGAAGCATATTATACGACGTAGCGTAAGTGAGCATTTGCAAAATAACGAGGTCAACGTCGGCAGCGCGGAACTTGTCGCCCGCAGCCATTGACTGTTCTTTGGTCGTCACCATACCGCCGTCGATTATTTCAACGGTATCGGGAAGCGTTTCCTTAAACGCCTTGTACTGCGCCTGAAATTCAGGAACGAGTTGTGGGAATTGCGGAAGGTACGCCCCGAGTGCTATCGAGAAAACCCCGATTCTTGCCTTTGTGTTTACTAACATTTTTATCCCTCCTTTATGTTCGGATAACTTAATTTTTTTATTTTACGGTTTAGCCGTTATTTAACGTAGTCAAAAAGTTTTTGTGCGGAAAGTTTGTCGTAATTTTTAATAAACGGAATCAGTTCCGCTGCGATTTTTTCGGTTCCGCCGACCGAATTGCTTTCAAGGTTTAACGGAAGTAACGGATCATGCAGCGAAAGTCTTAATAAAAACCACCCGTCACCGTGATTTCCGTCAAGGTTTACCCTTATGCCTTCATAGTTATCAGGTGCTACCGACCAGCCGTCTTTACCGTTTGCGTATTCCTTTAAGTCGTCGATGACTTTTTGTCCGTATGGCTTAAAGTCTTCGAGTTCAATATTCATACGGAACTCAACGCTCTCAGCAGGTTCTTTCAGGTCCTTAATGAGAGATTGAAGAGTGTATCCTTGCTTTTTGCCTTTCGCAAGTTCTATTAAAAGTTTGGTAATAAGGTACGCTCCGTCGTCCAAAAAGTAATTTTCTTTAAGTGCCCCGTGTCCCGAAGTTTCCATCGCAAGCTGACTGTCCTGTCCCGCATTGTTTAAGCGGATAGATTCGTTAATAACGTTCCTGTATCCCCTTTTGAAACGGTGGTGAATACCGCCCTTGTCTTTGATGAACTGCGCAAGTCCCGTTGAAGTTATCGAGTCGGTGACGATCGTAGTTCCGGGGTGTTCGCGAAGAAGTATAGCCGATAAAATCGCTATCATACGGTTTCGGTTGAGTTCCGCCCCGCCTTTAAGCACCGCGCCTGCTCTATCGACGTCCGTATCGAATATTACTCCGAAATCGGCGTCGTTTTCCTTAACTGCGGAAATAATGCTTTCCATCGCAGCCTTGTCTTCGGGATTAGGTATGTGATTCGGAAAACTTCCGTCGGGGTCTAAATACTGACTGCCCGTAGTATCCGCCCCGAGCGGGACTAACACCTTGTCGGCATAAAATCCGCCCGCACCGTTTCCTGCGTCAACGATAATTTTAAAACCTTCAAGCGGTTTTTCTTCTCCCGTTGCCGCGCGGACTTTGTTTACGAGAATTTGCGAATAAGCGTTCATAAATTCGCCGCTTACGATTTCGCCTTTATTAAACCCCGTGTTTTCGTCCGTCTCCGCAATCGCTAAAATCGCTTTGATGTCCGCCGATTCGAGCCCGCCGTTTTTGGTAAAAAACTTAAAACCGTTTCTGTTAAACGGAAGATGACTTGCGGTAATCATAACCGTTCCGTCGAACATATACCCTTCGGTAACTGTCGCCATAAACATAGCGGGCGTACTCGCCATTTTAAAATCGGTTATATGCGCGCCTTGCCCAGCCATGCTTGCGCAAATAATCTTCGCAAGGTTTTCGCCCGAAAGTCTCGAATCCCTGCCTACCGCTATGCGCAAATCGTCTTTTCCGAGTTTGTTTTTTAGCCAAACGACGAACGCCCTGCCTATGTCCTTTACCGCTTGTTCGGTAAGGTTGACGTGCTGACCTTCAATTCCTTCTAACGCAACGCCCCTGACGTCGCTGCCGTTTTGCAATTTTTTGTAATCCATATTTCCCCCGAATTTATTACTGTAAAATCGCCTTTATTCTTCTTACACCCGAAGAAGACGATTCTTCTTTGGTGATTTTAAACTTTCCGAGTTCTCCCGTGTTTTTAACGTGCGGGCCGCCGCAAATTTGCTTGTCCACGTCGCCTATCGTATAAATAGAAACTATTTGATCGTCGCTGTCCGCATGGAACACTCCGTATGCGCCTTGTTTTACGGCGTCAACGTAAGGAAGTTCACTCCTTACTACGTCTATTTTTTTACCGATAACGTCGTTAACGAAGTCTTCCAACCTTTTTAATTCTTCTTCGGTCATTTTGTGGTCGCAGTTAAAGTCGAAACGCATACGATCGTCGTTTATGTTGCTACCCTTTTGTACCGTATTTGTGCCGAACATTTTTCTAAGACCGGCAAGCATAATATGCGTTGCGGTGTGGTATTTAACGGTTATTTCGTTTCTGTCCGCCAAACCGCCCTTTGCGCTTTGCGCTTGCGCTTTACTTATTTCCTGGTGAACTTTGAACGCCTCTTCAAAGCCCTTTACGTCAACCGTAAATCCGCGTTCCGCAGCAAGTTCTTCCGTGAGTTCAAGCGGAAAGCCGAAAGTATCGTAAAGTCTAAACGCAGACTTTCCGGTAATTTCCTTTTCGGGAACGTAGTCCTTATTGCTTTTTGCCATAAACTCGTTTTTACGCTCTATTCCGATAAGGCATTTTTCAAATTCTTTAATACCCGCGGCGAGCGTCGCTTCAAACTTCTTTATTTCCTTGCCGAACTCGTCCAAAATGTAATCTTCTTTTTCTATAAGCAAAGGATACGCCTCGTCGTAAACCTTTTCAATAAAGATTTTTGCGACGTTTTTCATTTCTTCCGCATTTATTTCAAGAGCCTTGCAGTATCTTACCGCACGACGTAAAAGTCTTCTTAAAATATATCCTGCGCCCGTGTTTGACGGAACGATTCCGTTTGCGTCGCCGATAAGCATAACCGCCGTTCTCGTATGGTCGGCAATTATCCTTATTGCCTTTCTCGCAGACTCGTCGGTATCGTAATTTTTGCCCGAGATTTTTTCAAGATATTCTACCGCATCCGAAAAAAGGTCGGTTTTATATCCGTCGTCAAGGCCGTTTAAGAAAACCAAAAGCCTGTCAAGTCCGAATCCCGTGTCAACGTTTTTGTTTTCTAATTCTTCGTACTTGCCGCCGCCCATATTGCGGTATTGCATATATACGTCGTTTCCGACTTCGACGTAACGGTTGCCCGTCAAAAAGTCGGACGAATCCTTTTCAATGTCCGAACGCGGATAAAACCACTCGTTATCAGGTCCGCAAGGCGTTCCTACCGTGCCTTCGAGTTCCCACCAGTTGTCCTTTTTGGGAAGGAAGAAAATGTTTTCCTTTTTTATGCCGAGCGACATTAAAAGTTCGGCGGTTTCCGTGTCCTTTTTAACAGACTCGTTTCCTTCAAAAACCGTCGAACAAATTTTATCTTTATCAAATCCGAAAACTTCGGTTAAAAGTTCAAACGTCCATTTGGTCTTTTCCTTTTTAAAATAGTCGCCGAGCGACCAGTTGCCCATCATTTCAAAAAAAGTAAAGTGCGTAGCGTCGCCGACAGAATCAATATCGACCGTACGAACGCAGCCCTGAACGTTACAAAGTCTCGTTCCCTTGGGGTGCTTTTTACCGAGAAGGTATGGCATAAGCGGTTGCATGCCCGCAACGTTAAACATAACGCCCGTCGTTCCGTCTCCTATTAAGGAAACCGCACCGATGTTGACATGTCCCCTTTGTTCGTAAAATTTAATCCATTGTTCTCTTAACTGTTTTGAAGTAATCATTTTATTGCCTGTCTTTTTATTTTTTTTCTATTGAATATCCGTCTTTATTTATTTTTACGGTATAACCGGCGTCGGTTATTTTCGCTCTCAATGCGTCCGCCGTTGCGTAATCTTTTACCGAACGTGCTTTTTGCATTTCTTCGGCAAAAGAAACTATCTCGTCGGGAATTTTTTCTTCCTTTCCGTACGCTTTGATAAATTCCTCGGCGTCGGTTTCAAAAAGACCTAAAAGCGAATAGGTCTTTTTTATTTGAGCAAGCGTATTCCCGCAGGAAAAATCGCCGCTGTTTAATTTTGCCTTTATCTTTTTGAAATAAACGAAAAGGTTGCTTATCGCAAGCGCGGTGTTAAAGTCGTTGTCCATTGCGGCGTTAAATTCGTCGTCGATAACTTTATCTTCGCCGTCTATAACAACTCCCTTTTCTTTTGCAAGTTTATACACCGAATAAAAATCGAGCAGATGCGCTTCCGCTTCGGGGAAAAGATCGTCCGTCACGTTAATATCCCCGCGGTAGTTAGTCGAAAGCAACGCAAGTTTAATCGTTTCCGGGGAATATCTGTCGAGCAGGTCTTTAAGAAACAAACTGTTTCCGAGCGACTTACTCATTTTTTGACCGTTTACTTTAATAAGACCGTTGTGAATCCAGTATTTTGCAAGCGGCTTACCCGTATATGCTTCGGTTTGAGCGATTTCGTTTTCGTGGTGGGGGAAAATAAGATCCCTTCCGCCGCCGTGTATATCTATTTCCGTTCCGAACGCCTTTTTGTTCATGGCAGAGCATTCGATATGCCAACCGGGGCGACCTTTACCCCAGGGCGATTCCCAAAACGGTTCGCCGGGTTTTGCCGATTTCCAAAGAGCAAAATCGAGCGGATTTTTCTTTTCTTCGTCGTTATCTATTCTGACGCCGTTTAATGCGTCTTCCAAGTTTCTGTGAGAAAGTTTACCGTAGGACGGGAACTTTTCAACCGCAAAATAAACGTCGCCGTTTTTAGTGGGGTAAGCATAACCTTTTTCAACAAGTCCGCTTACAAAGGCGATAATGTCGTCAATCGTCTCGGTTGCTTTAAGCCAAACGTCGGGCTCGCCTACTTTAAGCCTTGCCATTTCCTTATCGATGACTTTAATCATATTTTCCGCATACTCGTCTGCGGGAATTCCCGTTTCGTTTGACTTTGCTATTATTTTGTCGTCAACGTCCGTGTAATTTCTCGCATAGGTTACTTGATAACCCTTTTTGATAAAATACTTTCTTATAACGTCGTAAATAAGCGCCTGGTAAGCGTGTCCGATATGCGCTTCGCCCGATACGGTTATACCGCAGGCGTACATATTGACCTTACCTTCCTTTAAAGGGACGAACTCTTCTTTCGTTCCCGAAAGCGTGTTGTAAATTTTCATTTTATGTCTTGCCTTCTTATTTTTGATTTTCCTTTAATTCTTTAAGGGTTTCTTCAAGTTCAAAAACCTTTTCACGTAGGTTGCATACTTCTTCAAGCAACGGGTCGCGGTTTTCCTGCATTAAATCGTCGGGTTTTTCGCCGTTGATTCTTACAACCCTGCCCGGGACGCCGACGACCGTCGCATACGGCGGAACTTCTTTAAGCACGACCGACCCCGCGCCTATTTTAGCATATTCCCCGACCGTAAATCCGCCGAGAATTTTCGCACCGGCACTTATCATAACTCCCTTTTTAATTGTCGGGTGGCGTTTGCCGTGTTCTTTACCCGTACCGCCGAGCGTGACGCCCTGGTAAATCACTACGCCTTCTTCTATTTCGGCAGTCTCGCCTACGACGACGCCCGTGCCGTGATCGATAAATACCCCCGGAGCGATTTTAGCCGCAGGATGAATTTCGATACCCGTTAAAAACCGTGCAAAATGCGAAGTCATTTCCGCAAGAGTTTTTAAGTGTATGCGATATAAAAAGTTCGCCCACCTGTGCCAGGAAAGTGCTTTTACCCCCGGATACGTGAGCCATATTACAAATTTGTTTCTGGCGGCGGGGTCGTTTTCTTTTGCGGCCCTTATATCCGCCCTGAGTCTTTTAAAAAACATAAATTTACCGTTTTGATTTTAATAAACTTTTATTCCCGAATTTTCTATTGCCGTTTTTAAGTCTTTCGGGAATCTTTTGTCTACTACCATACAGTTTACGTCGTGAAGCGACGCAAAGGTGTAAGGAGTGTTTTTATCGACCTTTGAGTAGTCTAAAAGCATAATCACTTTGGACGCTCGTTTTATCGCCTGACGTTTTACTTCGGCTTCGGACTGACTTCCGCAAGTAAAACTTCCCGAACTTGTTATAAAGCCCGTCGCCGTCATAACTGCGGTTTGAACGTTGATTTGCTGTAAAAAGTCCGCACAACTTTTCCCTACGGTGATAAAATTGTTTTTCTTTACGTCGCCGCCTAAAAGCGTGACGGTGGGTTTATCTTTACGTATAACCGTTTCGGCAATGTTCAACGCATTTGTTATAACGTAATAATTGTCATCGGGCAACGACCTTGCAAAATACGTAGTCGTAGAACCGCTGTCAATAAAAATACAGCTTTTGGGTTCTATAAGCGATAACGCTTTTTCGGCGATTTCGAGTTTTTCCGCCGTGTTGTAGTTTATTCTTTCCGCAAAATCGGCGTCCTTCGCTTTAAGGACGCTGTCAACCGAAATCGCACCGCCCGAAACCCTTAAAACCGCATTGTCTTCTTCAAGGCGAAGAAGATCTCGGCGAAGCGTCATGGACGACACGCCGTCAAATGCCTTTTCTAATTCATGAAAACTTACTTTTCCGTACTTATCGACGAATTCTTTAATTTTTTGTAGCCTTTCCTTCATAAGTAATCTCCGTACGTTTTATTTTATCAAAATTTATAAACTTATGCAAGGACAAAACGGTAAAATTTAACACTTATACTTTCTTTTTTGTTAAAAACTTTCCACAAAGGGAAAGAATTGAAAATATCGTTGATTTTTACGCGATAAAAAGGTATAATATACTGCGTACCGTGTTTTTTGCGGTCGCAATACAATTAAAGAGGCGGTTATGTTAGACTTAAAACGTATCAGAGAAGAAAAAGATAAAGTCGCGGAATTGCTTTCAAGAAAAGGTTTCACCGCGGATTTTGATTCGCTTATCGCTCTTGACGACGAACGCAAAGCGGCGATAAACGAAGTCGAAGTGCTTAAAGCGCAAAGAAACAAAGTTTCGGCGGAAATTCCCAAACTTAAAAAGGAAGGAAAGCCCGTCGACAACATTTTTGCGGAAATGCGTGTTTTGGGCGATAAAATTACGGAACTTGACAAAAAAGCGTCCGATCTTGAAGACAAAGTTTTCAATACGCTTGCCTGTATGCCGAATATTCCCGACGAAGATTTACTCGCCGGCGAAAAGGAAAACAATCAGGTAATCAAAGTTGTCGGCGAAAAACCTCAATTTGATTTCAACGCCAAAAACCATGTTGACCTTTGCAACGAGTTAGGCATAATCGATTACACTCGCGGAACAAAACTTTCGGGCGGCGGATTCTGGCTTTACCGTGGCGACGGTGCAAGGCTTGAATGGGCGCTTTTGAATTTCTTTATCTCCGAACACTTAAAAGACGGATACGAATTTATTCTTCCGCCCCACCAACTCGGATACAAATGCGGTTTCGGTGCGGGACAGTTCCCCAAATTTTCCGATGAAGTTTACTGGCTCGACTGTGACGAAGACAGACAGAAAAACCGTTTTATGTTGCCGACGGCGGAAACCGCACTCGTCAATATGTATGCGGGCGAAATTCTTGACGAAGCGTCCCTTCCGATGAAATTTTTCGCATATACCCCATGCTACCGCAAGGAAGCAGGCTCATACCGTGCGGAAGAACGCGGAATGATTCGCGGACATCAGTTCAATAAGGTTGAAATGGTACAATACGCTCATCCCGAAAAGAGCGGCGAGGCTTTTAACGAACTCGTAAACAAAGCGGCTTCGCTTATGGAAAAGTTAGGACTTCACTTCCGCATCAGCAAACTTGCCGCGGGCGACTGTTCGGCATCGATGGCAAGGACTTACGATATAGAAGTCTGGATTCCGAGCATGGGAATTTATAAAGAAGTTTCTTCCGTTTCAAACGCCAACGATTATCAGGCAAGAAGAAACAACACCAAGTTCCGTGACTCAAAGACGGGCAAAACACAATTTGTTCATACTCTTAACGGTTCGGGACTTGCCACAAGCCGTGTTTTCCCCGCAATTATCGAACAGTATCAAAATGCCGATGGCAGTATAACCATTCCGGAAGTTTTAAGGCCGTTTATGAACGGTCAAACGGTTATAAATAAAAAGTAAACCTTAAATTAACCGTTTTATTACTGTTTTTGTTAAAGTGCCGCTGCGGAATTTGATTTTTTGTTCCGTGGCGGCTTATAATATATTAAAGGAATATTGTTTATAATCTGTTCTGACAAATAATTGAAGGAGTTAAAAATGAAAATTTGCTTATACGGAGCGGCGAGTTCTACAATTTCAAATAAGCATATTGAAAACGTTGAAAATTTAGGAAAAACCTTAGGAAAACGCGGTCACTCACTTGTTTTCGGCGGCGGAGCAAACGGTGCTATGGGGGCGGCGGCTCGCGGTGCTACCCAAGGAAATGCAAAGCAAATAATAGGAATTATCCCTAAATTTTTTAACGTTGACGGGGTTTTGTATAAAAAATGCACGGACGTAATTTATACTAACACTATGAGAGAGCGTAAAAAACTTTTGGAAGAAAACGCCGACGCTTTTATAGTTACCCCGGGCGGAATAGGTACATTTGATGAATTTTTCGAAATATTATCACTTAAACAGTTATCTCGATTAAATAAACCGATTGTAATATATAATTCGCTAGGTTATTACGATTCTTTAATAAATATGCTTAAAGTTGCAATCGAAGGAAACTTTATGAGCGAAAAAAATCTTGAACTTTTTATGGCGACTGATAATATTGAAGAGATATTTGACTATATTGAAAATTACGACAAAAATAAAACTCTTAATTTAACGGAATTAAAATCGGTAAACTTTAACGTGGAACAAGAAGTTTAAAACATTTTATTAAAAATCTCTTTATTATTAAACGCGGCGCAACGGTTTTCCCTTGGCGCCGCTTTTTTGTTTTTCATTTTATCGCATTTACGCGCTAAAACAAATTATAAGTTTCATAAACAACACCAGCAAGACCTTTATTAAGTTGACAATTAGAATTATTATTTAGGTATAGTTCTAATCCCGTACTGATTACTTTCGCCATTTTATAAACAAACCCAAGGCGTGTTGCATTAAAAAGATTATTATTTTTTATCGATTTTTCAGCAACAACCCCCATAATACTTATATCCCCTATTGCTAAAAGGTTTTTATTGACTCCAAGCCCGGGTTTTAACCCATGATTTATTACTTTAATAGTGCCGACATCACTTTTTTCACCCACGGCAGCGTCTATTGAAAGAATAATTGAATTATAATGTATTTTTTTTAAGTAAAGGCTTAAATAATCTACGTCTTTTGCGGTTATCGGATTTTTTAGCGTTCCATAAACATAGTTACTTTTGCACCTTTCTTCAATAAAAGTGCCAATTATCGGCCCTAAACTATCCCCTAACACCAAATCACTACCAACACATGCAACTGTAAGTGCTTTTTTATTTTTATTTAACCTTTCTATTGCGTCAGCAATTCCAAATGGCGTATATTTATTATACATATCAAAATTATATGATTTATAGTCCATTTTACACCTGCGTTTTTATTTTATACCCACTTTTTTGTTTTTTATACCTATTTTTACCCATTAAAAAGTTTCACGTGAAACACTTTTATTTTCACCATAGTTTCACGTGAAACAATTTCTAAGCATTATAATGTAAAAAATGTAACATTTTATATTAATTTTAATAATTATATTAAAGGCGCATACTAAAATTAGTGTTTTTAATCTATAAAAACGTATCAAAAAAGTATTTGTAAAAGTAAATACCAAACAGGCTTTGTTTGGACATTTTAAAAAATATAGTTCCACGTGAAACTTTTTAATTCGGAAAATTAAAATATAAAATTAATTATTGACATCAATTTCAGACAGAATAACCAAATATTTATCCGACAAAAAAATTTTCTCATTCTGTCTCAGAGCGTTAAAATCAACTTTTTAAAATAGTGTTTTTAACCTAAATTTAGGTAAATTATGATGCTTATTTGAATTTGTAAACGTAAATATGCGGTATTAAAACAAATACACCAAACGTGTATAATTAAGCAATTAAAAACTCGTTGATTTATGCACTTTTGCACGCAAATTTATTATAAATAAAATTTTTTGTGCGCTTGACAATTTGGCGCATTTAGTTTTTAATGGCGCATATTTTTAACCATAGATTTTTCTAAAAAAATAATTTGAAATTATTTATATAATGATGTATAATATTATAAGTAAGTTAATATAATTATAGTTAAAATCATTTTATATTTTCTGCTGATTTTTAATTATGGTTTTTATAAAAACAAAAAAGGAGATTGATTTTGAAAAGCAAGGCATCGAGAATTTTATGGATACTGCTTTTTGCGGCGATTATCGTCGTTTCGATTGTTTCATGTACGTCTGTGTGTTCATCAAAGACAACAATAGATACTTCGGAATTTGACGAACTTATTGCCGTAATGACAGACGGTACTCCGGAAAACAAATTCACTTATGATGAAATCAAGGACAACGCCAAACTAAAAACGGTAACCGAAAAGGTTTCAAGGTTTAAATCGTCGTCATACGTTTTATCAATTAACTCGGTTTATTTTGATTCTTATGTAGTAAGTTTTGACGTTAAAGCGACTGAAGGAACTACGACGAGGGGCACGGTATCGTTTACCTTTAACTATGCAAGAAACGATTCGGGCATTCAGGATATAACCACTAAATTACAAACGCTTGGTATTACCTACAATTATTCCAACCCGAATTCGGGTTCTATTTGGTCATCGCTTTTACCGCTTGCGGGCGTACTTGTTATCGGCATAATATTCTTTATACTTATTATGCAAACGCAGGGCGGAACTAAAAGCGCAATGAACTTTGCCAAAACAAACGCAAGAGTAAACCAAAACATCAAAGTCAGGTTTACGGACGTTGCCGGCGCGGAAGAAGAAAAGGCCGAACTTGCCGAAGTCGTCGACTTCCTTAAAAATCCGAAAAAGTTTTCAACGCTCGGCGCAAGGATTCCGAAAGGCGTTCTTTTGGTAGGGCCTCCCGGAACGGGTAAAACGCTATTCGCAAAGGCGGTCGCAGGTGAAGCAGGCGTACCCTTCTTTTCGATAAGCGGTTCTGATTTCGTTGAAATGTTCGTCGGCGTAGGCGCATCGAGAGTGAGAGATTTATTCGAAATGGCTAAAAAGAATATGCCTTGTATCGTATTTATCGACGAAATCGACGCAGTCGGCCGTCAACGCGGAACAGGTATGGGTGGCGGACACGACGAAAGGGAACAAACCTTAAACCAACTTTTAGTTCAAATGGACGGCTTTGAAGCCAACGACGGAATAATCGTTATGGCAGCAACCAACCGTGCGGACATATTAGACCCCGCTCTTTTAAGACCGGGCAGATTCGACAGACAAATTTACGTCAATGTCCCCGACGTGCGCGGCAGAGAAGCGATTTTGAAAGTTCACGCAAGGAATAAACCGCTTGCTCCCGACGTAAACTTCAAGACGGTTGCCCGTATGACAAGCGGATTTTCAGGTGCTGACATCGCAAACCTTCTTAACGAAGCGGCGATACTTGCCGCAAGGGCAAACAGACAGTTTATAACCAACAAGGACTTATACGAAGGTATAAACAAAGTTCTTTTAGGTCCGCAAAAGAAGAGCAG
>JAXFZW010000003.1:0-2900 GCA_034184645.1 Clostridia bacterium
TAGACAGGCTTAAAAAACCGAGCAAATTGAGTTTAGCGCACTTAAAAGAAGAAGTTACGGCGCAGGTTAAAACTCTTTTAGATGCGGGGTTTAGCATTTCCCACGCCGATTCGCACAACCATATTCATACCGCCGTGTTTTTTGAGAAGACCATAAAAGACGTGCTTTTCGCTTTCGGCATAAAAAAGATAAGACTTCACCGCAACTTCGGGGATATAAAACTCGTAAAGAGAATGGTTAAGTTTTTTTATAACGCTAAACTCCATAGGCAAGGTTTTATTACCACCGAAAAAATGGGGAAGATGTCTGACCTAGAAAAATACCCAGAAACTGCGAAAAAATATTTTTGCGAAATTATGGTACACCCATTTTACGATAAAAACGGCACGCTTGTTGATATTGTCGATTGGGACGAGCAGGGCGTTTCCGCAGTAAGACCGCTTACCGATATAAGAGCGTTGACGAACGGCTGCGAACTCGTTTCGTATTTGGATTTATAAGTATGAAGATACTGTACGGGTTTTCCAACTGTTCGGATAAAAAGTACGAACAGATATTCAGCGATAAAACTGTTTCCGTTCTCCGCGCCGACCAAAAGTACCACGGGCTTTTAATTAAAGGCTTAAAAGAGAACGGGGCGGACGTTTACTGCGTTTCGGGGCTTCCGATAAACAGAAGCGTAACTAAAAAACTTTTTATCAGCGAAAAAGACGAAGTAGAAGACGGCGTTTTTTACCACTATATCGACACGGTGAATTTGCCCTTATTCCGTCAACTCGGCATATATACGGGTTCGCGCCACAGCGTGAAAAAGGCAAAAAAAAGGGAAAGCGACTGCTTTATTATTTGCGATTGCTTAAACCTTGCCAACGCCTTCGGTATGCTTAAAGGCGCAAAGAAAAGAAAAATCCCGATAGTGTTTATCGTTACCGATCTTCCTGAATTTCAGCGCACGGGTTTTTTGAAAAAAATCAACTACAAGTTGTTTAAAAAAGCCGACGGTTTTATCTTTTTAACCGAGCAGATGAACGAGCGCGTAAATATTCTTCATAAGCCCTACGTGGTTTTGGAAGGACACGCGGACTGCTCCTTAAAAAGCGTTGACGACGCGGAAAGGTACGAATATCAAAATGGCAAAAAAGTCGTTATTTACGCCGGCAGTATTCAAAAATTGTACGGAATACAGAACCTTGTGGAAGGGTTTATCAAAGCCGATATAGAAAACGCGGAACTGCAGATTTTTGGCGACGGCGACTATAGGGAAGAATTAGAAAGCGTTGCCGAAAAACACCATTCGGTTAAGTATATGGGTATTAAGCCCAACGCCGAAATAGTAAAAGCGGAACAGTGCGCCGCCCTTCTCGTAAACCCGAGACCGGTTGCGCCCGAATATACAAAATATTCCTTTCCGTCCAAAAATATGGAATACATGGCGTCGGGAACTCCGGTTTTAACGACCGAACTCCCCGGTATGCCGAAAGAATATTACCCGTATATTTTCACTATAAAAAATGACAATGCGGACGGTATCGCTAACGCACTTAAAGACGTTTTTGCGTTGGATGTTTCGGCGCGTTATCTTAAAGGGCGATCGGCAAGGGAATTCGTTTTACGAGAAAAGTCAAACGTCGTGCAAGCAAAAAAAATCTTAGAATTTTTACGGAAAGAGATTAAGGAAAAAGATTAAGGTTAAGATGATTAAGGAAAAGAAAAAGTTTTCTATACTTCAAATCACTCTTATAATAATCATCGCGTATTCGATAATGCCTATCGTTGCGCGCCTTTTCAGTATGTTTTTTACCACCTACGCTTACCTTCTCGTCTTAATTATTTCCTTTTTTTCCATCATCGTCTTAAAAGGGCAGGACATTATTCATCAGGTTACGGGTTTTATTCTTCCTATGTTTATGATGGAAATACTAATCTACGTCGTTACTGATCCGTCTTTGACGTTATGGGCTTACGTGGTTGTTCTTGACTTGTTGCCGGGGCTTATAGGGTATTACATAGTCAATTACGAAAATTTGGCTAATAAAAGGGTATTTTTTATCGCTATCATAATAGCCGTATCGATTACCATAGTTACGACTATCGTCGGTTTGCAGATTTATCCTAACGCCGCAAGATACCTTGCGACGGTAAGCGACGCGAATGAGTCGGACAACGTGCTTTATAACCTTATGAACATCGGCGGTTACGAGTTCGTTTATATAATAACCTTTTTGTATCCCGCGTTTATTTACGGCGTTAAGCGTAAAAAAATCCCGCTGTTCGTCATAATTATTTATGCGATTGCGGACTTCTTTCTTATACTTAACGCCGGTTACACCATTGCGCTTATGCTCTTTTTCGTTTCCACCGCCTTCCTGTTCTTTAAACGCAATTTAAAGGTTATAGAAATATTTTTGATTTTAATTCTTGCTATAATCTTCGTGTATATCTTCTTCCCGCTATTTTCCGACCTTTTGCTTGCTTTGTCGAAGGCGATAGACAACAAAGATATTTCCGAACGCCTTGCCGCTATGGCGGGCGGTAAAGAGGGACTTGATCAACTTGACGACAACAGGGTAGAGCTGTATTTAATATCGCTCAACAGTATCGTGCAGTCGCCAATCTTTGGCGGTATGTTCGTTACGACCAGAATAGGCGGACACTCGTTTATTATAGACTTCGTGGCGCAGTACGGACTTTTGGGGCTTTTGGCATTGATATTTATTTACCGCGCCGTTTACGAAAAATTCTACCAGCCGTATAAAAATATGAAAGGGTACGGCTATATATTCTGGTCGTTTTTACAGGTGCTTATAGCATCGCTTATAAACACCGATATGTGGCTACCGGTTTTAACGCTGTTTTTGCCGATTATATTCTCCTATATAACTCACGGCGAAGGGAAAGAA
>JAXFZW010000004.1:0-3382 GCA_034184645.1 Clostridia bacterium
ACCTATTTGTAAACGTTTTTCAGCCTTTGACTGCAAAAGCGATTGACTGTCAGTATTTACCGCAACAAATTCAGCGCTAGTAATTTTAGAGTCAATCATGCTGTTAATAGCATTACATCCACCTCCACCGACACCAAAAACCTTAATTTTTGCGGAATGAGCGACAAAACTATCTTGATTATACATAACAACCTCCGTGTATCTAAATAAATATACTGTTTATGCTCGATTATTGTTCGAGCGCAATGTTTAACAATGATAAAAGCGTTGATTCAGTCGGCTTGTCCATCATGGGAACAGAAGGACTCAAAACCGTGACGGGCATTTCAAGTCTTGAAGACAAGTGCTCTTTTGCACCCCTAATCAGCGATATTCCGCCCCCCGTAAGATTAAGCGGCACGTATTCGGGAATAGCAAATCCGAATTCTTCAAAAGCGTCGGCGACTTTTTCACAAAGTGCGTCAAGACTGGATAACACCGTATTTCTTATTTCTTCCATCGGTAAATAATTGCCGTTTTCCGCTTCAATATAATCGTTTTGCGACACGGCTAGCGAAAAAATATTCACCTTGCGTTTAATTTCATCAGCCACATAAAAATCCAAGGAAAATTTTTCTGATAAAGCAGCGGTAATATATCCACCGCCATAATCAAAAGACTTTTCAAAAATTATACCGTCACCCTGAATAACCGATAAAGTCGATGCAATATATCCTACGTCTAAAATAACCGCAATCCTGTCTCTTGACTCAGCGTCAAGTAAGTAAAGCGCCCTGGCAAGCGATGCGGAAACACATTCGACGTTATAATTGCCGCAGCTTTTAATTGTTGCAACAACTTTTTGCATAAAATAATCACTTGCAACAATAAATGAAAGTTTACCTTTTAAAATTTCACTATATGAATTTATCGGGTTGGCAAGTTTTCTGAAATCATCAAGTTCATACATAACAGCAGAACGGTTTATAAGCGTGCTTTTTGACGAACCGACAACAAAAGCTCCGTCAAAAAGTGAATCGATATCGTTTTCATCTATCCTTTTCTTTTTCGGAAACGAAATTTGGCTTGATTTAACAGTAAGTGACGTAAACTCGCCCGGAACGCTGACGTAAATAGTTTCAAGTTTACCGTGAAAAATCATGGCAAGCTTTGTGACCGCATCTAACAAAATGCCCTTTAATTTTTGTTCGTCAAAAAAAACACCTTCCGCAAACCCGTCGTAGTCGTAAGAATTTCTCGCCTTAATTACAAAGGTTTTATTCATGCCGCGCTCACCGACCACAGCCGTAATTTTAGAAGAACTTATATCAATAACTGCTGCCTGTTTCTTTTGCATAATTCACCTTTATTTTTCGGTAGTCCAAATAACTTTTATTTCTCCACCGTCAGTCTTATAGGCTTCAAAATAATAGAAAGATTTTTTATATTCGCTTGTTTCGGAATTATATGCCGCAAAAGCGTCCGCCGCTTTCTTTTCGCCGTCGTCATTAAACTTTTTAACAATAATAGTCGTACCGGTATAAGTATAAAGTTCAAGGTCGAACGACAAAAGCGGTTCCGAAAAAGTTTTAATTAACTTAATCTTTTTAACACAGTCGGTTAAATTGATTGATTTTGCTACTTTTAGAGCAGAACTTAAAATATCCTGATAACCAACTAAAGACAGAACTTGTCCGGGAATAGGTTTTGACGTTGTTACGCCCTCAAAAATAAATTCAATTAAATTTCTGGTGACGCTACCGCTATAAGAAGACAATACAAAAGCGTTTTCGTCGGTTTTATAATACTCACTATCAAATTCGATTAAATAAACGTCTCTACGTTCTCTAACCTTAACTGTTATTGTATCGGGAAAATTCTTTTCAACCGATAAACACTCGGTATAAGGATTCTCGTTGATTTTCGCTAAAATATCTTTTTTGTTCAAAAACAAAAGATTTTTGCCTAAAAAAGAATTAAGTTTTTCATCTATCTCAATAGACTTTGAATCATCGTCACCGATAAGCGTATATTCGGTATCGATTTTATTTAACGTAAACGCAAAAACCGTCGAAATTAAAACAATCACGACAAATAAAATCGAAAAAATCCAAATAACAAGTTTTTTTGAAAACATAATCTTACGTACTTACGCTATTTTTTTCGTTTAATATCCGCACCGAGCGATTTTAATTTCAAATGGAAATCGCAGTAGCCACGCTCGATAAACGAAACGTTTTTTACTATCGTTTTACCTTCGGCGCAAAGTGCCGCAAGAGTTAGAGCCGCACCACCGCGTAAATCTTCCGCCGAAACAGTTTCACCATGTAATGATGAAACACCGGAAACTATTGCACAAGAATTACGAACCTTAATGTCCGCGCCCATCTTATTGAGCCAAAAAGCATGCCCGAAACGTTTTTCAAAAACTGTTTCCTTTACTATCGAAACACCGTCTGACACGGCGCATAAACTCATAGTCGGGGCTTGCAAATCAGTAGGAAAATCCGGATAAGGACCCGTATAAAACGAAAACGCTTTTTTATAGACTCCTGCTTGTATATGTATTATATCATTTTTTACTTTAATTTTACAAGTATTATTACAAAGTTTATTTATCAGTAAGGAAATATTTTCAGCATTACAGTTTGACAGTTCGATATTCCCTCCCGTAATTGCCGCGGCGAGCAAAAAAGTTCCCGTTTCAATTCTATCAGGCATCGGCGTATATTCTGTTCCGTATAAAAATTTTACGCCTTCTATCCTGATAGTATCCGTTCCCGCTCCGCAAATTTTCGCACCGCACATATTTAAAAACCGCGCAAGATCAACAATTTCCGGTTCTTTTGCGGCATTTTTTATAAATACAACGCCATCGCCTATCGTTGCAGCCATCATTAAATTTTCCGTCGCACCGACCGATGGGAAATTTAAAAAAACTTCGCCGCCGATTTTATTTTTAGTCAAAACAACTCCGCTTTCCATCACGGTAACCTGTACACCGATTTTTTCAAATGATTTAAGGTGAATATCAACGGGCCGTTTTCCTATTGCGCATCCGCCGGGATAACTTATACATGCTTTACCGGTTGCGGCAATAAGTGCGCCTGCCATAAAAAATGAGGATCTGAGTTTAGTCGCTAAATTATCAGAAACGGTATATGCGTTTATTCCGGAAGAATCTATAATTAGATTTTTACCTATAAAATTCTCTCGCTGCAGCTCGGCGTGAAATCCGCCACGCTTCTTTCGTTTTCGTCGAAGACCGTGCCGGCGGGCCTGACGCTGGAGACGCGGACGGGCAAGATATCCGGCATTCCCACCGTGCCCGGCTCCTACACGATGTCGGTGACGGTGAAGACGGCGGCCGGCAACAGCACGACGCTTAAGGTGAAGATCAAAA
>JAXFZW010000005.1:0-13400 GCA_034184645.1 Clostridia bacterium
ATAAGCGCGCCGCCGACTATACCCGAACAGGTAATCCATTGAAGCATAGTGTTGTGCGCCAAAATCATATTTACAATATCTACTTTTTCCTTATAAGTACTGTCTCCGACTTCGGTTAAGTACCCGTACCCGAACACGGGGAATTTTAAGAATTTTTCAATACACCAAGGCCAAAGTTCGTCTCTGCCGTTCGCACCTTTTTGACCTTTCGTTGCAAATTCGGTTATTAAGTCGATAAGTTTTTTTCGGAACACGACCGCCACACCCAAAATCGCCAAAACCGCAATTATCGTCGCCCAGGTAAAAAGTTTTTTATTCGGCGTTTTAATAAAGAAGTCCACGTAAGCAAAAAGCCATACGAGTGCGGCAATTACGGTCATAAACCTGCATTTTGTTATTAAAACCCCGCCCACAAAACAAAGCGACAGCAACAAATAAAGGTAATCCTTCTTTTTGCCTATTCCGAATTTGTAAAGCCCCACGATGCCCAAAGTTATCATAATCGACGCAGTATTCATGCTTTCGGACGAAAAAAAGTAATTCGGGTTCGTTTTAATACTTTCGATAAAGTCCGGCCACCTTAAATGGGTTATAAGAATTTCCAACGTTAAAACGATCGCCCCGAAAACAAGTAGTTTTGCAAGGTAATCGGTAAAGTTTACCGTAAAGTTTACCGCTATAAAATAAAGGGCGATTATAACTATTGACGCTGCCAAAAACGCAGCGAATGCAGACACGTTAAACCTGGTAACGCCGCCGATTAAAAGCGTCGCCGCAAAAAGGAAAAGCGGAAAGAAAAGTTTGCCACGCCTTATTTTGTTTTTATTTAAAATAATTTGTGTAATTGTGAAACCTACGACTGCGGTAGCGCAACAGGCGATACACGCAACGTAAATCCCCCATACGCCGCTTTCCAAAGTATTGTTTACCAAAAAGAAAGGTAAAAACAACAACAGCGCAAAAGCGTTTTTAATATCTTTGCAAAAAATAAAAATACAAATAAACGCAACCGAAAATGCCGTAATGCAAACAAGGGACAGTTCAAAAAACCAGCAAACCATCCCGAAAAGCATAAAAAACGCCGCAAACAATTCGGATGACAGCGTTTTTTCGGTTAAATTTAAAATTTTATTGCGTTCAATTTGCATAACATTTAACGTTTGTTTTTTAATTCTTCAACAAACTGACTTATTTTGTCCGTTGCCTCGATAAGTTTATTCAACGAATATGCGTAAGAGCATCTTACGTAATACTTTCCGAAGTCGCCGAAAGCGTCGCCCGGAACGACGGCAACCTTCTTTTCTTCCAACAGCCTTAAAGCGAATTCTTCGCCGGTAAGTCCGGTGCTTTCAACGGACGGGAATATGTAAAACGCACCTTGCGGCTCAAAGCAAGTAAGCCCCATTTCGGTAAACGCTTTATACATAAACTTTCTTCTTTTGTCGTACTCCGCTCGCATTTCACGGACGGAGGCAAACCCGTCTTCCTTGCCCTTTTTAAGCCCGTAATACGCCGCATACTGTGAAAAGAACGGTGCGCATATCAAAGCATACTGGTGAATTTTCAGCAACGCGTCTTTTATGGGTTTTGGCGCACAAACGTATCCGACTCGCCAACCCGTCATTGCGAAAGCCTTTGAAAATCCGCTTATAAGCACGACTCTGTCTTTTAATTCGGGGAAGGACGCAATAGAACAATGCGTTTTACCGTAAGTGAGTTCCGCATAAATTTCGTCCGAAATTACGAGAAGGTCGTGTTTTAAGATAATCGGGATAATCGCTTCGATTTCCTTCTTTTCCATAATGCCGCCCGTGGGGTTGTTGGGGTAAGGGAATATAAGAGCCTTGGTTTTAGGCGTAATGCGTTTTTCAAGGTTTTCGGGCGTAAGCTTAAAACCGTTTTCACCCGAACAAGGCACGGAAACCGCAACTCCGCCGCAAAGTTCAACTATCGACTGATAGGAAACGTACGAAGGGTCGGGAACTAAAATTTCGTCCCCTTCGTCGATAACGGCGCGGAAAGTTATGTCGATTGCCTCGCTCGCCCCGACAGTAATAATAGTGTTGTCCGCAGAAAATTCCACGTTAAAGCGTGTTTTTAAGTAATCGGAAATTTCTTCCCTTAACTCCTTTAAGCCGCTGTTCGACGTGTACTGCGTATATCCTTTTTTAATCGCGGAAATTCCTTCGCTTCTTATTTCCCACGGGGTAATAAAGTCGGGCTCGCCGACGCCGAGCGAAATTATATCGCCCCTGCCCGCCGCAAGGTCAAAGAACTTTCTTATGCCGGAAGGTTTAAGTTCCGCCGCTTTTTTGCTTACAAAATTTCTCACGCTTGTATTATCTGCCTTTTTGATTCTTCGGGAACGGAAACGACCGCTCCGTCAACCTTGTATTTTTTAAGAATAAAGTGCGTAGCGACGCCGACTATACCGTCGATAACCGAAAGTTTTTCGGAAATAAATTCCGCAACGCCTGCAAGGTCGGTGCTTTCAACGGTAATGAAAAGGTCAAATCCACCGGACACCAACATAAGGTCTTTTACTTCGGAAAAGTTATATAAATCTTCGGCGTACGAGTCGAAACCTTTTAATTTTTGAGGTGCGACCTTTACTTCGATTATCGCCTGCACTCCGCCTTCCTTAACGCCGTTTACGAGAGCAGCGTATTTAACGATTACGCCTTCCTTTTCAAGCGTGGCGATAGCGTCCTTTACGGCAGTCTCGTCTTCACCCAAAGCGGCGGCGATATGTTTTGCCGAATATCTTGCGTCTTCCTGCAATAATTTCAAAACCTTTTTTTGAATATCAGTCATAATCAACTTTGCTCCGTAAACAATAAAATTAATTACTTCGTAATTGTTTTTATTTTACGCTATAAACACGGTTTTGTCAACGGAAAGAATAAAAACTTGCATTGACGCTTGTTTTGTGGTAAAATTGTGCGCAAAGAAAGGTGTAAAAAATGATTAAAATTTGGGCGAAAATATTAAAGAACGGAAAAATAATCAAACAATGCGTTTACGAAAAAGCGGAAGAGATGGATTACTCGTTATTCTTCGAACACGTCCGCAATATTTGTGAAACGCTTGACATACCCACGCCCGTAATCGTTAAAACTCACCTTTTTAATTACGCAAAATACCGCTGCCTTAAATTCAAGGCTGACGACTTTATGGAAAGTATTTCCTTCGATAGGCTTGTTCTTGAAAACATTTTTGCATAAGCGCACGTTTTAACGTATAAAAAACCCCTTTTCGGGCATATTAACCGTAGGGGGTGTAAATATGAAAATTTCTGCGATTATAGCGTTTATTTTGGTTATGGTCGGCGCGCTCGTATGGTTTATGATCGGCGTTTTCGACTTCAACCTTGTTTCCGCGATTTTCGGCGGCGGCTCAAACGCAGTTGTATCAAGGATAATTTATTCTTTGGTCGGCGTAAGCGCATTATGGCTTATCTTCTACTGCCTTGCTTACAGACCGTTTAGAAGCATGAACTAACCTTCAAAAAAGTAAACCCCGTCGGTTTGACGGGGTTTTGCTTTTACTTTTTTATTATAATTTTTATTCAATCGACAACTCTGTCCTTTTCAGCCTGTTTTTCTTCCGTATTGTCGCTTTCGGCGGCAAGTTTGGCGGCGTAGTCGTCCGACTGCAAAAACCGCGTATGTTTACGAAGTCTTATTATCGCAAAGTAAAGCGGAATACCCAGCCCGTAAACCCACACCGTTTGCGTCAGCATAAATTCACCGAAAAGCGCAAAGTACGCTTCCCATCCGGCTCCCGTTAAAACTATTATAAGCGGAATACCTACCGCATTAAGTAGGACGGGGAAAATACCGCCGATTATCGCACTAAGCAAGTTTTCCTTAAACACCCTGCCTATTACAAACGTAAGGGTTGCGGCGATAAGCGTGGTTAAACTTCCGAAAACGATATCGTAAATGCCGAACTGCGAAAAAAGGTTTGCGAGTGCGCAACCGACGAAAAGTCCCGGGACCGCTTCGATATAAAATAGCGGCAACAGACAAAGTGCTTCCGCAGGACGAATTTGAAACGGGCCGTAAGCGTATGGTGCTAAGGCGTAAGTTACTGCCGTGTAAAGGGCTGCGATTATTCCGGCACGAACGAGCTTTTGCGTTGTAAATTTAAACATAAAAAATGCTCCTTCGCCGAAAAGGAGCATTTTAATTTCTTCTTTTCGGTTGTTTTATAGAAGTGTTTTCCGAAAACCTTCTTATTTATTTAACAATATCACTATATAATATTTAATTTATTTTGTCAAACGAAAACACGCTTTCGTACTTATTTTTCAACAAAAAGCAATCAAATTTTACAAAAATTTTAAAAACCCTTGACAAACTTCTTTTTCGGTATTATATTTATGCTTGTTATAAATTGAATAGAGGCGCGGATATTATGATAAACGCAAAACGGGCATTTTGGTTTTGCGCGGGAAAGGAATAGCCGCCGAAGGGAAAGGTTTTGCCCGAAATCTTTTGCCTGGGCGCAAGCGGAACACGTTTGCGACTGTCGCGAAATATTTTTCGCGTTGAGCTATTAAATAACTTACCTGCTTGCATTTTTAATCACGGTTATTTAATAGCCGTGATTTTTCTTTTTGTAAATAATTTATTTTCGCAAAATGCGGAAAAAGGAGTAATATGTTAAACCAAAAGAAGTTTTTTAACAGGAAAACGATTACGGTTATCATAGCCGCAGTCGTTATCCTAACCGCGCTTATCGTTTTAACGGCGACGGGCGCTGCAAAAAACACCGGTGACGGCACTATTTGGGCGCTTCTTCCCCCGATTATCGCAATCGGGCTTGCGCTCATCACCAAGGAAGTTTTTTCCTCGCTGTTTATCGGCATACTGTCAGGCGCTATCCTTGCGGCAAACTTTGCGCCGCTTGAAACGGTTGACACGGTAGTAAAAACCGGACTTATCGCGGCGATTTCGGACACGGCAGGTATATTTATATTCCTTATCGAACTCGGTTTCCTTGTCGTTCTTATTAACAAAGCGGGCGGCAGTGCGGCTTTCGGCGCGTGGGCGCAAAAGCACATCAAAACCAAAGTCGGTGCGGCAATTTGTACGTTTATACTCGGTATTCTTATCTTTATCGACGACTACTTTAACTGCCTTACAGTCGGCTCGGTTATGCGTCCCGTTACGGACAAGCACAAAATAAGCCGTAGTAAACTCGCCTACCTTATCGACGCGACGGCTGCGCCTATCTGTATGATTGCGCCTATTTCGTCGTGGGCGGCGGCTGTTGCAGAATATGCCGAAACCGGAAAAGGCATCAACCTTTTTATCGCGGCAATACCGTTTAACTTCTATTCTATTTTAACGCTCGTGTTCGTTCTCGGCATTATTCTTATGAAATTCGATTTCGGTCCGATGAAAAAGCACGAAAGGAACGCTGAAAACGGCGACCTTTTCTCGGGAAAACAAATAGTTCAGAACACCGACGCTCCCAACCCCAAAGGAAGGGTATTCGACCTTATCATTCCCATCGTCGTTTTGGTTTTAGTCAGCGTTTTCGCGCTCGTCTACAACGGCGGAATATTAGACGGCAAATCGTTTATTGATTCTTTCGGCGATACCGACGCAACGGTTGCGCTTCCTTGGGCAGGACTTATTACCGTAATATTTACCATTATTTACCTTGCAATCAGAAGGGTAGTGACCTTTGCCGATTCAATGCAGGGTTTAGCGAAAGGCTTTATCGCAATGGTTCCCGCAATGCTTATTTTAACCTTTGCAACTGCGCTTAAAAACATTACGGGTGAACTTGGCGCTGCCGAATACGTAGGCAACCTTATGGAAAAAGTTCCCGACACGGTTGCAAAACTCATGCCGGCTATCATTTTCCTTGTCGCTTGTCTTCTTTCCTTTGCAACCGGCACTTCGTGGGGTACGTTCGGAATACTTATTCCTATAATAATGGCTATGTTCCCGTCAAGCGATCCTTTATTTACCGTAGGTATTTCCGCTTGTCTTGCAGGTGCTGTTTGCGGCGACCACTGCTCGCCCATTTCGGACACGACGATTATGTCGTCCGCAGGTGCGGAATGCGAACACATTAACCACGTTTCAACCCAACTTCCTTATGCGATATACGTTGCGGTAGTTTCCTTAGTATGCTTTATCATCGCAGGTTTCTTGCCCTACTGGTACGTAATGCTTCCGCTTTCAATTGCGGTTATGGTAGGCTGCTTATTCGCAACTAAATTCCTTGTCGCTAAAAAGGACAAAAAAGTTGCCGCTGCCGAAAATGTAAACGCCGACGTTAAATCGGAAAGCAAAGACGAAGAATAATTTTCTTTAACTTAAAAGAACTAAAAAGCCCTGCGATTTTTCGCAGGGCTTTTTTCTTTTTTAAGAGAGTTGACCTTTGATTTTGGCAAACTTGTTTTTTTCTTCCGATAGCGAAGTTTCGGGGGCGGGCTCTACCTTGTAGTAGCCGTGTTCTTCCATTTTAAGAAATACTTCCTGCTGGTCGCAAGCCGTTTCCCCTACGTGCCTTTTAATAAGCGTCTGAAAGTTTTTGCTTGCGCCTTCCGTCCACGCCGTGGCATAAACTTTCATCATGGTTTTTTCAAGCGTAAGCATATCCTGTAAACTGTCCTTTTCGTTAAGTGTAGTATCCGCTTTATAATTAGCCATATTATTTTACCTCCTTAAAGCAAATCGAAAAGCGCGTTAAAACGTCTTTGATGGTTGTCCGCAATGTGCGAAAAAGTTTCCGCTAAAGCCTTGTCTGTCAGCGTTTTGCTGTACAGCCTTGCCTTTTTGCAGGCTTGCTCTTCGTAGGTTAAAAGGTCTGATATAAGCGACGCTTCTTTAACCGTAAGTTTGTTTTTCATAAAAAATAAAACCTCCGTATTTTATGATACGGAGATTTTACCCTTGAAAATAATTTTTATACTTATTTATTCAAATTCGCTTTAAGTTTAGCGAGTTCGTCGTAAAGTTCTTTCGGAACTCTTTCGCCGAGTTCACCGTAGAACTGTTCAATGCCTTCGGCTTCCTTTATCCAACTTTCCTTGTCGATTGAAAGCAAGTCTTCGATAGTCTTTTCGGTAATTCCATCAAGTCCTTCGATATTGATGTCCTTTGCGTTAGGAACGTAACCGATAGCGGTTTCCTTTGCGTCAACTTTGTCTTCGCAACGAGCGAGTATCCATTCAAGAACGCGCATGTTGTCGCCGAATCCCGGCCAAATGAAGTTGCCGTTGTCGTCTGTTCTGAACCAGTTTACGTTGAAGATTTTAGGTTGATTTTTAATCTTTTTACCCATTTCGATCCAATGAGCGAAGTAGTCGCCCATGTTGTATCCTACGAACGGACGCATAGCCATCGGGTCACGACGTACAACGCCTACCGCACCGGTAGCAGCCGCAGTCGTTTCGCTTGCCATAATCGAGCCGACGAATACACCGTTGTCCCAATCCTTGCTCTGGTAAACGAGCGGAGCGGTTTTAGCACGTCTTCCGCCGAAAATGATTGCCGAAAGCGGAACACCGTTAGGTGCTTCAAACTGATCGGAAAGGCACGGGCAGTTTACGGTAGGAGCGGTAAATCTCGAATTCGGGTGTGCGCCTTTTATCGGCTTGCCGTTTTCGTCCTTCATATCGCCGTTCCAGGGATTTCCTCTCCAGTCGAGTGCGTGTTTCGGAGGATTTTTATCAAGACCTTCCCACCATACTGTTTCGTCGTCAAGGTTTTCTACAACGTTAGTAAAGATAGTGCCTTTTCTCGTAGATAAAAGCGCGTTGGGGTTTGACTTCATGTTAGTTCCGGGCGCAACGCCGAAGAAACCGTTTTCGGGGTTGATTGCCCAAAGCCTTCCGTCTTCGCCTACCCTTATCCAAGCGATGTCGTCGCCGACGCACCAGCACTTATAACCTTTCTTTTTGTAAATTTCAGGCGGTATAATCATTGCAAGGTTTGTCTTGCCGCACGCCGACGGGAAAGCCGCCGCAACGTACTTGATTTCGCCCTTCGGGTTTTCGATTCCCAAAATAAGCATGTGTTCAGCCATCCAACCTTCGGTTTTGCCGAGATACGATCCGATACGGAGCGCAAAACACTTTTTACCGAGAAGAACGTTTCCGCCGTAGTTGGAGTTGATTGACATAATAAGGTTGAGTTCGGGGAAGTGGCAGATGTATCTTTTTTCTTCGGAAAGTTCCGCATACGAGTGGAGACCTTTAACGAAGTCGCCGTCGCCCAAAGCTTCCAAAACCTTGTTTCCGACACGAGTCATAATAGCCATGTTCAAAACAACGTAAATGCTGTCGGTAAGTTCGATACCGATTTTAGAGAACTTACTGCCTACCGCACCCATAGAGTACGGAATAACGTACATGGTCCTGCCTTTCATAACGCCCTTAAATAAGCCGTTCAAAAGGTTTAAAGCCTCTTCTGTTTCCATCCAGTTGTTGATGGGCGAAGAATCTTCCTTTACTTTGGAGCAGATAAAAGTTCTGCCTTCAACCCTTGCGACGTCACCGGGCTGAGTACGGTGAAGATAGCATCCGGGAAGTTTTTCCTGATTTAATTTGATCAAGATTTTTTCTTCAACGGCTTGCTTACGAAGTTGTTCTAACTGTTCTTCGCTGCCGTCGATGAACACAACGTTATCAGGCGTGCAAAGAGTTTTAGCTTCTTCGATAAAATCGTTTAACTTTTTGCTGATTTTCATAGATTCCTCCTGTCTGTCCTATGATAGAAATAAGACAAAGCCACTTTTTGTTCAGTATAATTTTATCACGAAATTTATTTATTGTAAACTAAATAAGCGTCACAATTACCCGTGCATTTTTTCCATTTTCGACAAAACTCGTGCAAAATTTTAAAAATCGCCGATATTTTTTATCGCTTTCTCATATATTATGTAATAAACGGGTAAAAAAATGAATTACGGCAAAAAAGTTTTGGTGTTAAGTCAGATAGGCGAAGGGTTTTCACTCGCCCAAAAAAGGCTCAGCGCGATTTTAAGAATAGAAAGCGACGGCGGTGTAACCACCCTTTACCTTTCGGCAATAAACTTTAAGCCTGTAAGCGAAGGAAAGTTTATTTTGTCCGTAATGGATAAAAAGAAAAAACTTTACACCTTTTCGCTCGGCAAACGGCCTTCTTCGCTCACTCGCGAATTTGACTTCCCAAGAGACATTACGGAAGGTTTTGCCGCGGGCATAAGTTTTGTTTCGGAAGGAATTCCCACGCTTGCCGCTTTTTCGGACTGTGACGGCTTTAAGATTGACAAGTCGGACTTCAAAAAGGCGGTAAACGCAAAGTGTTTAAGCGATTTTAAGGATATTAAGCCCGCCGAAAAACTGCCGCCCTTAAATGCGGTTGAAAATTTTACTTCAACCGAGTACGACGACGAGGCTGTCGCCACCGAAAATTACTTTGCGCTTGACGACGCTTTGGATGAAAAACTTAAAATAATAGAGAGTATGGAAAATGTTCGAAATGAAAATGTCCTGCGAGATAGTAAAGGCGAAAAAACTTCGGGAAAAGACAAACCGAACGCTGACGGCGATACGCTTAAAAACGGCGATGACCGAAGCGAAAAATTCTCGGACGACTTCCCCTTCTACGAAACCGCAAGGGCGAATTTAGAAAACTTGTTTTTGCGCTTCCCCGAAGAACTTTCGCTTGCAAGGGTTATTCCCGAAAGTCGCTGGGTAAAAGTCAATTATTCGTCGGGTAAATTTTACGTAGTCGGGGTAATTAACGAAAACGGAAAGGAAAAGTACGTTTGCTACGGCGTTCCGGCAAAATACTCTCCAAAGCCGCCCAAAGAACTAAAAGGGTTTTGTTCTTTCGTTCCCCTTTCCTTTTTCGATATGAAAGGCGACGGCTACTGGATGATGTTTCAAAGCGCGATAACCGGCGAGTGCGTAAAGCCGAACGGTTGATTTTAATCGTATCAAAAAAGAACGCCACAACGTAGCGTTCTTTTTTATTGCCTGTTATTATTTTACATTAATAACGTACCTTCGGTACCTTCGACAACCTTAAACATTTCAACTTGGTTGCCGTTTTCGGCGTCGATATAAACGTAGTAGGTGGAATCGTCCATACTCCCGCAAAATTCGTAGCAAAGCCTTTCGGTTTTTTCGGTTGCGGGAATAACGCAAAGTCTTGTACTGTCAATTTTTATTCCGTCAAAAACTTTTGCCCTTGCCGTACTTTCGGTAAGTTTTGCGGTCGGTATTTCCCTTTCCGTATGGTTTGTATAATAAGACGCGGCTTCAAAACCGATAACGTTTCCCGTTTCCGCACAAACCCTTACTTTAACAAGGTCGGGATAGATAACTACTCTGTTTTGCTCGGCGGCAAAGTTAAACGTGTAAACGTTGTTAGCAAGGTTTGCCCACACCGCTTTAAGTCCCCTAATGCCTGCTTTACTTGCGAATCTTTCAGCGTTTTCAAGTGCGACGCGCCTTTCAACGTTTACTCCGCCGCAACTGCCCGACATTGCCATCATAATAAGCTTGCCTTCTGCTTTACTTATTTGTGCGTACATGTAGTCGCCTTTGGCTGTCGCCGAAAAGTTAAAGCACTCAATTCCTACGCTCGTTTGTCCGTCGTAAGATACGTCTTTGAGTTTTCTGTCTCCGAAAAGTTTTACAAAAACTTTTTTGGCGTAATCTTCGTTTACCGCTTCACCTTTAAGTCCTTTTGGCGCAGCGTCGTCCTTTCCGTCCGAGAAAGGTCCGTCGTAAATAAGTTCGGGCATTTCCACCGAAAGGTTTTCAAGTTCGGTCATAATGCCGGCAACACTTCCGTTTTCGTCAAAGTCCTTAAAACTTATTCCTTCCGTGTCGTTGACTTCTGCCAGCGCACGCTTTAAATTTAAATTTGCCTTATAAAGAGCGTTGAGCGTTTCATAGTCGCTTTCGGAAAGTTTTTTACCGTCAATAAGTTTTTTGTTTGCGTATTTTGCAAAGTCCGCTATTTGGTTTACTAACTTTGTCGTATTGAACTTGCTTTCGTCCGCAAGCGGTAAAGCCTGCAATTCGTTTTCGGCAAGTTCGCCGTTTACCGCAAGGTCGGTAAAATACTTTTGAATCGCCTTATCGTCCTTTGTGGCGAGAATTTTAGAAAGGTTTAAATCAATGTTATCTACTTGCGCCACCGTTTCGTAAAACGACTTTTGATAGCCGCTTTCAAGCGCAACGTCGTTTTTGCTTGGTACTGAAAGCGAAGTAATAAGCGCACCGGACAGCACCGCCGTTGCAACCGAAAGGCTTATCACCGCCGCCTTATAACCTACGTTTTTAGGTTTATCGGTTTTCTTTTTAGTGTGGTCGCCGTTGCCACCTTTACTGCCATTACCACCGGCGGTTTCATATCCGCCGCCGTTTTCGGCAAGTATCTTTCCGTCATGATAGTTTCCTGTTGCCATCGGTTCGTTTACGTTTTCGCCGTGTTTTTCGCGTATAATGTTTTCAACTTTTTCCATTGCGTTGTTTTTAACTTCTTTCATAATTTCCCCCTTATACCGCAAAAATGTGATTGCCTATCGTAACGGTGGTTTTTCTTGAAAAAATCCACGAACTCGTAGCCGTTTTAGGATTGTAGTAGTAAATTGCGCCGTAGGTAGGATCCCAACCATTCATTGCGTCCTGCGCCGCCTTTTTGGCGTTTGCGTCCGGAGTTAAATTTATTTGTCCGTCGTCAACCGCCGTAAAAGCATATCTTTGATAAATCACCCCTGAAATAGTGTTCGGAAAGGACGCACTTTTTACCCTGTTTAGAACGACAGCCCCAACCGCCACTTGACCGACGTACGACTCGCCCCTTGCCTCACCGTAAATGAGTTTAGCGAGAAGGTTTACGTCCGCACTGCTATACGACGAACTTGTAGAACTGCCCGAAGTCGAAGAAGAAATTTTCATACCCAGCGCAGCAAGTGTTTTTGTTCCCACAATGCCGTCTGCGGTAAGTCCGTTTCTTTTTTGAAAATAAATTACCGCCGCCTTGGTTTTAGGTCCGAAAACTCCGTCAACCGAGCCGCTGTAATAGCCCCATTTTTTGAGTTTGGTTTGAAGTGTTTTTACATCCGTTCCGCTGTTGCCCTGTTTTAATACGGCGGCATAAGCGGTTTGCGGAGTAGCAAGCGGCATAGTCACCGCAAGCGAACAAAGTCCCGCAGTAAACGCTATGATAAGCGTTAAAATAAGTTTTTTAAATTTCATTTATCCCCCTTTTTTACCGAAAAAATTTTTGATTATTTCGTATATCTTACTTTTATAAATATAAGAGACTTTCGCTTGGGTAAAGCATAACGGCGGATACGCTACGCACCACCAGTTGTCGCCCTTTCCGCTGCCGAGTTCGATGATAAGTGCGTCGTATATTCCACCGTCCAGCGTAAGGTTGTCGTACGTTCTCGTGGGAAAGTTTTCCTTCCTTACGCTCGCTTTCGCTTTATATGAAAACCCTTGTTCGGCAAGCGTTTTGTCGCAAACGCTTTCTATTCCGCTTAACGAGTCTTCAAGGGTTTTAAGTGCCTTTTCCTTACTTTCGCAACCTGCAAGTATGGGCGCAAGGTAGTCGACGACTCTGTCTTTTACAACGTACTTTACCGCTTGCTCTTCTTCGGAATTTCCGTTAGCCCTTATATGTATCCTTAAATACTCCGCATGTGTTTCGTTGACGGGCAGCGTCGCCAAAACTACCGCCAAAACTATTATGAGAACAAAAATAAAAGTTATACCGCTTTTTTTCATTGATCTTCTCCTTGAATTTCAGGTATACACTTTATTGACACAATTTTTAAATTTTATACTGTAATTAAAAATTAAAAAACCGCCGACGGGAAAACCCGTCGGCGGTATGTTTTAACACGTTAACTTATATCGTTTTGGTTTTTATAAGCCTTTCTTTGTAAATCGGGAAAAGATTTTTGTACGCTTTATTCCTTGCGGCGGCTGTAAAAAATATTCCGTAAGAACACGAGCCGCTACCCGTCATAAGTGCGGCATCCGCCCCTGCGTTTAAAAGAGCGTTTATATTTTCCCTTATTTCGGGAACGAAAGAACATGCGCTTTCGGTCAAATCGTTTTTAATCGTTTTGACAAAGGAAGTCAAATCGCCTTTTTCTAAAAATTCCAAAGCAACTTTCGTACAAGGCGGAAACGAATTTCCTTCAATATCAAATTTTTTATACACTTCGCCCGAAAAACATTTTTCCTTTTCGGTAATAAGTAAAAGAAAAAGCGTAGGGATAGGCAAAATATTCGTAATATTGTCGCCGCGTCCGCTTATTATCGCAGGGCCTTCGCCTGACATATACCCCGAATCGCTGCCGAGAAGATTAGCAACGGCGGTTATATCGTCTTCGACGCCGAACGCTTTTTTCATTGCGACAAG
>JAXFZW010000006.1:0-5615 GCA_034184645.1 Clostridia bacterium
AAACCTGGAAGAAGTGTCTCATTTCGTCGAAAATATGTTTTGGAAGATCGTTTATACTTTTATAAGTATTGTAGTTAGGATCTGTCTCCGGGATTGCAATTATTTTTTCATCGACAGCGCCGCCGTCGTTCATTATTATTACTCCGATAGGATAACATTTGACAAGGCACATCGGAACAAGGCTTTCCGAACACAAAATCAAAACGTCAAGTGGGTCGCCGTCGTCGGCTAAGGTGTGAGGTATAAAGCCGTAGTTTGCAGGGTAGTGAGTTGACGTATATAAAATTCGGTCAAGTCTTAAAAGTCCGGTTTTTTTATCCATTTCATATTTTTGTTTAGATCCTTTGTTAATTTCAACAACGGCTATAAAATCTTCCGGTGTAATTCTGCTACTTTCTATATCGTGCCAAATATTCATATATAACCCCTAAATCTTTTTTATTTTTATTATTTTATCATAAATATATTTTTTTTACAATATAAAACGGTTAAGTTTAAAAAAAATTAATGATTTTCAATACGTAAAATCAGTTGTAAAGTATTATTATAAATGTTAAACTATTTGTAATGATTAAAAGAAGGTGAAAGTATGAGCGAAAATTGTTCTCACGACTGTTCCTCGTGTTCAAAAAACTGTTCGGACAGATCTGAGATTTTTAAAGAAAAACAAAACGAAGGTTCTAAAATTAAAAAAATAATCGGGGTAATAAGCGGTAAAGGCGGTGTCGGAAAGTCATTTGTTGCGTCTTCACTTGCAGTTTTGCTTAATAGGCGTGGTTATAAAACCGCTATTATTGACGGGGATATAACAGGACCGTCAATTCCGAAAGAATTCGGCGTTACTGAAAAAGCCGGCTCGTATGATGGGAAATTTCTTGTTCCCGTAAAAACCGAATCGGGTATTAAAATAATGTCCGTTAATTTACTTTTGGAAAATGAAAACGATCCCGTCGTTTGGCGCGGACCTGTTATTGCCGGTGCTGTTAAACAATTTTATACCGACGTTTTATGGGGCGACGTTGACTATATGTTTGTTGATATGCCTCCGGGAACGGGCGACGTGCCGCTTACGGTTTTTCAGTCCTTACCGGTTGACGGAATTATAGTTGTTACTTCGCCACAGGATTTGGTCTCAATGATTGTCGGCAAGTCTGTTAAAATGGCTGAACTCATGAAGATAAAACTTTTGGGAATAGTTGAAAATTATTCTTATATGAAGTGCCCTGATTGTGGCAAAATAATTGAAGTCTACGGGGAAAGTAAGGTGATTAAAACGGCCGAAGAATTTAAGATTGATACTGCGGTTAAATTGCCCATTGATCCGGCGTTCTCAAAACTTTCCGATAGCGGAAATATGGAAAAACTCGATTTTGAATATTTAGATCCCATTGTGGAAAAAATAATTAAAAATTGTCCCGTTAAATAAAAATCGTAAGCCGTCAAAAAAATACTTTTATCGACTTAAATGGGTAATATCTTTCACAGTCTGTTACTGTAAAATGTAACAGACTTTTTTTATGGAGAAATTTATGAAGTTATCCCATTTATTGAAAAACATTGAGATTTTAAGTGTTGAAGGTAGAACTGACGTTGATATTACCGGAATAGTAATAGACGGTAAACAAGCGGAAGAAGGCTCGCTTTACGTTTGTCTTAAAGGCAATTTTGACGGTCATGATTTTGCAAGGCAGGCGGTAGGTTTTGGGGCAAAAGCAGTAATTTGTGAACGGGATTGTGACGTAAACGCTACAAAAATTTTTGTAAAAGATACTCGAAAGGCATTGTCGTTAATTTGTGCCGAATTTTACGGACATCCCGAAAAACAGTTGAAAATAGTAGGTGTGACAGGTACTAACGGTAAAACCACGACTACATACATTGTTAAACATGTTTTGGACAAAGTAGGTATTAAATGCGGTGTTATAGGTACGTTAGGAGTAAAGTACGGTAATTGTTTTAAAGAACCTTCGCTGACAACGCCCGACCCCATAGAATTATTTTCAATTTTTAACGATATGGTAAAAGCAGACGTAAAAGTTGCCGTTATGGAGGTTTCGGCGCACGCTTTGTATTGGGATAAGGTTGAAGGGGTAAAATTTGAAATAGGTGTTTTTACAAATTTAAGTCAGGATCATCTTGATTTTTTTGAAGATATCAATTCGTATGCGTTGACAAAAACAAAATTATTTGAAAAAGAAAGATGTAAGTACGCCGTTATAAATGTCGATAATAAGATGTGGGAGTTAATCAGTAAAAAAGCAAATAAAACGATAACGTACGGGATTGAAAATCCCTCCGACGTTTTTGCGATTGATATTGAGGAAACAAAAGAAGGTGTCGCCTACGTTTTAAATCTATTTGATAAAATTTACTACGTAAACTCAAACTTGATGGGTAAATTTAACGTTTATAATTCTTTGGCGGCTGCGACCGTGTGCGCACTTTTAGGTGTAAAAACCGATTTGATAGGTAAATATTTAAGCGAAAAAATCGAAGTAAGCGGAAGGATGGAAAAAATTTATTCAGGCGATTTTGATGTTTACATAGATTATGCCCATACGCCCGACGGACTTGAAAAAAGTCTTGACTCATTAAGGAGTGTTTGCTCGGGAAAACTTATTTCAGTATTTGGTTGCGGAGGAAACAGAGACTCCGATAAACGTAAAAAAATGGGAGAAATCAGCGCAAAAATTGCTGATTTTACTGTAATAACGTCTGACAACCCGAGATTTGAAGACCCTATGAAAATTATTCGCAGCATTGAAGACGGAGTTTTGTCAAAAACAAAAAATTATATTATTGTCGAAGATAGACTTGAAGGGATAAAATATGCATTAAATTATGCAAAAAAAGGTGACGTCGTTCTTATTGCCGGTAAGGGAAGTGAAAAATATCAGGAAATTTTAGGCGTAAAGCGAATTTTTAACGATAAAGACGCAGTTTTGGAGATATTGTCTTGAAAATATATTTAACCGAAATTATTTTAAGTTTTTTTCTAACGGTTTTAATGGGGGTATTTTTTATACCTATTCTGAAAAAATTAAAAGCCGGACAACCCATTTTAAAATACGTTGAAGCGCATAAATCTAAAAGCGGAACGCCCACAATGGGTGGCTTGCTTTTTATAATACCGTCAGTTATAGTTTGTTTAGTTTTTAACGGCGTCGGCGATAAACTTTCAATTGTTTCGGTAACCCTTGGAATCTCTTTTATGTTTGTGGGCTTTTTAGACGATTTTATAAAAATAAAGTATAGGCAAAATGAAGGATTAAAACCATATCAAAAAATAATATTTCAACTTGTAATTGCTTTTTTTGCCGGCTTTTTTTCATACCGCAACGGAATAACTACGTTTTACGTACCATTTACAAAAACAACGGTTGATTTGGGGTTTTTCGCAATTCCGTTTATTTCTCTTATTTTTATATCAATAACTAATTGTGTAAATTTGACTGACGGTTTAGACGGTTTGGCTTCTTTTACTGCAATACCTTATTTTATTGCGCTTGCGATAATAATATCATTGCAGACAAGCGTTTACGGAACGGGCGGATACGATGGTTTAATTTCACTTTGTCTTTGTTTGTCAGGCGGACTTATCGGTTTTTTGGTGTTTAACGTTAATAAGGCAAAAATATTTATGGGTGATACGGGCTCTTTATCAATTGGCGGATTTATAGGCGCATTAAGTATTTTTTCTTCAAACGGTTTTTTTATTCCCGTAATCGGCATAATGTTTGTTCTTTCCGGCATATCAGTAATTGTGCAGGTTATGTGGTTCAAAAAGACAGGTAAAAGAGTTTTTTTGATGGCACCGCTGCATCATCATTTTCAGTTGAAAGGAATGACGGAAACTCAAATTTCTTATATTTACGCCGTAATTACCGGCTTTGTGGGGTTGATTTGCGTTATTTTCCTTTTGTGAGGGAGTATGTACGTAAAAAATCAAAAGTTTCTTGTTTTAGGTGTTTCAAAAAGCGGATTTGCAGCAGGCAATTATATTCTTGATAACGGCGGTATCTGTTATTTTTACGAAGAACACGTTAATGATAAAATAAGTGAGTCATTAAATATATTGATGTCGCGCGGGGCAATAAATGCTATTGACAGCGTTGACGAAGTTTTAAATACTGTTGATATTTTAATCGTCAGTCCCGGCGTTCCCATTAACCACGAGGTTGCCGTTAAGGCAAAAAAACTCGGAAAAAGGATAATCGGAGAATTTGAGTTCGGTTATCTTGAATCTACTCCGAAATTTATTGCCGTAACAGGGACAAACGGGAAGACTACGACTGTAAATATGATTTACGATATTATAAATTCTGCGGGAAGAGATTGCAGACTTGTGGGTAACGTAGGAGTTCCTGTTACCGACGAATTGAAAAATTTTGATAAAAACACTTTATTTGTTTCCGAAATATCAAGTTTTCAACTTGAAACAGTTGATTATTTTTGTCCTCACGTTGCATGCGTTTTAAACATTAGTCCCGATCATCTTGAAAGACATTACAGTATGGATAATTACGTTTTTTTAAAGCGTAGGATATTGTCTTCTTTAACAAAAAGCGAATATGCTGTTTTAAATTACGACGATGAAATCGTAAAATCGTTTTCTGTAACCTCAAACGCACAGGTTATTTGGGTGTCTATTAGGGAAAAATGTAAAGGAGCGTATTATAAGGATGGGAAACTTTTCTATTTTGATGATGAAATTCTTTCTGTAAACGAGCTTCCTTTTCACGGGATACATAACGTTTATAACGCATTATTTGCCATTGCCGTTGCTAAAATATTCGGCTTTGACAATAACATTATTCTTCAAGGACTTAAGAGTTTTAAAGGTGTTAGGCACAGAATAGAACTAATCGCCGAAAAGGACGGCGTTAAGTATTATGACGATTCAAAGGCAACGAATACGGCTTCAACAATTACCGCAATCGAAGGAATAAGCGGTGGAACAGTTCTTATTCTCGGTGGAAGTGAAAAGGGCGAAAATTACAATGAATTATTTAATAAAATCAAGCATAAAAATGTAAAGCACGTAGTTTTAACGGGTGCATCGAAGTTTAACATGCTTAAAAGCGCAAACGAAGTAGGATACTCCAACATTTCTTTTACATATAATTTTGAAAACGCTGTAAAAATAGCTGTAATGCTTGCCGAAAGCGGTGATTCCGTTATTTTAAGTCCGGCTTGCGCAAGTTTTGATTGCTTTAAAAACTTTGAAGAACGTGGCAACGAGTTTTGTAGAATCGTAAAGGAATTAACGTGCTGAAAAATAAAAAGTTGTCAAACAAAAGCAAGCCTGATTATCTTTTAATTTTTTCGGTTGTTTTGGTTGCGATTATCGGAACAATATTTATTTATTCCGCAAGCAGGTACTCGGCTAATGCTACTTATGGCGATGAATTGTATTTTGTAAAAAAACAGTTGATCGGGATTGCTCTCGGAGTAGTTGCGATGTTTCTTACTTGCAATTATAATTTTTTAAAACTGAAAAAATTTACAATACCTGTTTGTATTGTATCGATTATTGCTCTTATTCTTGTCTTTATACCTGGAATAGGCGTTGAAAATTATGGGGCAAAAAGGTGGATTGGCGTAGGCGGAATAAC
>JAXFZW010000007.1:0-4688 GCA_034184645.1 Clostridia bacterium
ATGCCCCTCCGTACATGCTAAAATTACCGTTGACAGTCATAGTAGAACCTTCTTCTAATAAAAGACGAGTCTCTTTATGCGATTTTTTTACCTGCTTATAACCCATGTTCAATAACTCTTTTGTATACGGTAAGAATCGCCTGCATATCCGGAATTGAATTATAATTTACCGTGTTGCCCGAAAACGAAGCAGTCATAATATATTCGCCTGCGTCGGCATTTGACGTAACAACCGAGCCTTCCTCATCGAAACATGCAAAAGAAACCGAAACCCCCGACGGAAGAACGGAAAAAGAATCAAGCGACGGAACGTAGTTTTGTCCGTCATACGTCTTCGTTTTATCGCCGAACGCAACCGAAGACATATCGTAATCGGCTTTTTCGATAACGAGTTTCGCTTGTTTTGCAGGTATGATGTTGTAATTTGAGTTTTGATTTTCAAAGCGTGCAACGACGGTGTACTCGCCTGCGTTTACCGCATTTGAAATTTGAATATTATTGGTAAAAACGTTGTATTTAACGTTGACGTATTCAGGAAGGTTTTGCACCTCAATAGATTTTGCCGTTCCGTCGTAAACTACCGTTTTATCGTCGAATACGAGATCGGCCGTATCTAAATCCGCCTTTTCAATAATAAGTTGTGCGGAAAGTGTTTTTGAAACGTAACCGTCCTTTGAAATTACACCGACAATATTGTAAGTACCGGCGTTTGTAAACGAATTACCGTATGTATATTCAATAGTAGCCCCCTCGGGCAGTTCGTTTTCAAGTTCCACCTTGTGCGGCTTGCCGTCATAAACACACGTATAACCTTCAAGCGAATAAATATCGTCAAACGTGTGCCTTAACACCCTGATTTTCATCGTCGTTGAGTATCTGTCGTTATAAACGACCTTGACTTCCTGTTCGCCCATTTTGAAAAATTTAAGTTTTTCGGCTTCGGGAATCATATCTTCGGACAATTCAACTTCCCTCGTCTTTCCGCCGGCATACTCGACGACAATCTTTTTACCTTCATAAGAAAAATCGCCTACGGTAATTTCTATAACTTCGTCGTCCTTCATGTGAATGCCGTTTATGGCTGCTACGCTACTGCAACTGCACAGCAAAACAATCGCGCTTATTGCGATTATTAAAAGTAGGCATATTTTTGCAGCTTTAAATTTCATTGGTTTTATCCCTTTAATTTACCTTTTAATAAAATTCGTGTAAAGATTAGTCTTTTAGATATAAAAATAGTAGTATCATTATAATACTACCATTTCAAGTGCAACAGAAGTGCAACAAATAACACTATTTTAAAAAAATTTTTAGAAAATTATTTAAATTCGTCCACAAATAACGCCCACGGATATTGCGTCATGTATTCTCCGCGGTACATTCTTATTGCGTCGGGGTTTCCCCTTTTATACTCGTAAGCGTCGCAATCGATTTTATCAATATCGACGTAACACTCGTTATATCTTTTCACAAAAACGTCGCTCGCATTAACGCTTGCGAGCGTCGATTGTACGTCTGCGATTAAATTACGCAAATACGACTTGTGGTCTTCTTCCCACAGCACGGCGTTAAGTTCGTTAATATTTACCGCCACGCCCTCCCTGTCTATAAGATATGCAAATAATTCTTTCGATTTACCTCTTTGAAATTTAAGCGGAGTACCGTTAGCAAAGACTTCAAAATTGCCAAAGCATTTAACTTGAATTTTATGCTTATGTTCAAGTGAAACTTTGTACCTTAATCCGTTTATTTCTTCTTTGATTTTGTTTTCGTTTACCGGCTTCGTTATATACCCCGATGCGTGTATACGATAAGCGTCGAGTGCATACGTGTCGTAAGCGGTCACAAAAATAACGTTTACGAGCGGATTTAGTTTTTTAAGTTTTTTAGCAAGTTCAATGCCGTTTATTTTAGGCATTTCAATATCAAGAAACGCAATGTCGAACTTATTGCCGACGTTTTCTTCATACGCCTGAACGGGATTTGTATAACAAAAAAATTCGCTATCGTCAGGCAAAGCCTTTACCGCGGCGTTTTTTATTCTTATTAACTGTAATTCTTCGTCGTCAACCAACAATACTTTCATTATAACCTCTATTTTTCAAACCTGACAACTACTTTCGTTCCTTCGTTTACCTTACTGTCGACGCTGATGCTGCCTTTACACATCGATTCGATACGATACTTTATGTTATTTAATCCAAAGTGCTTGTTTTCTTCAAAATTGACGTCGTTCATATTAAACCCGACGCCGTCGTCGGTTATTTCAACCACATACTCATTATTGGTTTCATAAGTTTTAATCGTTAGGTTTCCGCCTTCGATTTTTTTAAGAATCCCATGTTTAATTGCGTTTTCCACTATGGGTTGAATACACAATGGCGGAACGGAAAAATCCTCCGCCTGAATATCGTATATAACGTTTATTCTGTCCTTAAAGCGCATTTTTTCAAGTGACACGTAAGTTTTTATGTGTTTAAGTTCTTCTTTGAAGTGAATCAGCCTGGTTTCCGTAAGAGATGACAGATTATGACGAAGATATTCGGTGAAATCGTCAAGTGCCGACTGCGCCTTATCCGGGTCGATAGTTATCAGCGTGGAAATTGCCGAAAGAGAATTATATATAAAGTGCGGCTGTATTTGAGAAAGCATAAGCTTTATTTGCGCTTCCTTATTCTTTTCCTCTTCCCTGGATAAAGCGATGTTCCTTTGCACGTTAAGGAAAAGGAACAAAATTTCCACCGCAAAAATAATTGACGCATAGGCGATGGCATACCCTTTAAATATATTCTGGATTATGATTGCCACAAAAGGAAGTATACAATACATCGCAAAAGCGATTTTTTCACGCTTTATTAAATCTTTATTAAACGCCGTGACAAGTAAAACCAACATGAAAATAATAAGTTGATACCCTTGCGAGATTATCATGGTTTTGCTTCTTTGATACTCTCCGCCCACGGCGTCAAAGAAAATTCCCGTAAATACGTTTACTATATCTAAAACTGTAAAAATCGCAAAAAGCGAAATGTTGATAGCAGATAAAATATTGATGGTTTTTGTTTTAAAATCAACGTAGTCGAGCATATACCTGAAAAGCAAAAGCACTTCTATATTGTTCATTATATAAAAAATCGTATAGAACGTTTTTACATAGGCATTGCTCGTATAATATAATTTTACTACCGAGAAAACCAAATACGTAAAAAAGTGAATAATAGTAAAAACAAGAAAGTCAAAAAGATTTCTTTCGTCCTTGCGCTTTTCTTTTTTAACGATTATATTTACGGCGTGTATCGTAAAAATCAAAATACCTACTACACATACCGTTATGTTAAAAATTACGTTATTACTCATATTTTACCACTTAAATTTATTAGTTTAATTATAAATAAGTTACGCATATAAGTCAACACATTTATTTTTACACAACAAAAAAAGGACGGGGTGTGTGACGCTTGTCATGAAGGGCGGTGGTAGCGAGAACATGTCGCGCCAGTATTCGCTGCCCGACGCGTCGCTCGCGGCGGGGCGCGATCTTGCGGGCGTGAGGAAATGCATCCTTGACGCGGTCCGTAAGGCGCAGGGCTTTGGCTGCGCGCCCGGAATACTCGGCGTGTGCATTGGCGGCGATCGCGCGACTGCGTATGAAGTGGCGAAAGAGCAGCTTCTCCGTCCGCTTGGCGCTGCCGGCGCGTCGAAGGACGCGACGCTCAAGCGGCTTGAGAAGGAAATCCTGAAAGACGCCAACTCTCTCGGCATAGGCCCGATGGGACTTGGCGGCAAGACGACGCTTCTCGGCGTCAGGATTGCGGCGCGTCCGCGCGTTCCCGCGAGCTTCTTCGTGACCATCGCCTATATGTGCTGGGCGTGTCGTCGCGGAGAGATTTGCGTGTTGGCGTAAGTGTGAGAGAGCGGCCTCGCGTTGGAAGGCAAAGGCGCGTATTTTTGATATAATTGCGGTGTGTCGAAAAAGAACTATCCGATCAGGATTCCGCGTTTTGCCGCGGGCATCCGCGCGCAGGAACCGCGTGCGGGCGGCGGTCGCACATGGTGGGGCCGCCGCTGGATAGAGACACTTGAACGCATGGGGCTCGGCGCGCGGCTCGGTCGCGGCAAGAATTACGCAGTCTCAGGACAGGTGACGGAAATGCGACTCGCAGGCCCGCATGTCGAAGCATCCGTAGTCGGCGTGCGCGAAGATCCATACGGCGTCACGGTCGACTTTCGCATTCCTGAGGGCGAGGCGCACACGGCGATAGTCGCGGCGATCAGAAAAGAGCCAATGCTTGCGGCGCGGCTTCTCGCCGACGACATGCCGACGGAAATTGAGTCGATTTTCCGCGCCGCTGGCTTCGATCTCTTCCCGGGTGGCAAGCTTGCGCCAGGGAAATACGACATGACGACTGCCTGCAGCTGCCCGGACTACGCGAATCCGTGCAAGCACGTCGCGGCGGTGCTGCTTGTGCTTGGCGAGGAAATCGCTCGCCGTCCGATAACGCTTTTGGAATTGCGCGGCATCGAGGAGGAGGAGCTTTATGAGGCCTGATCCGCCTGTCCTGCGACGCCTCGGCCCCGTTCCGTTCTGGCGCGGCGAGCAATTGTGGCTCTCCGTTCTCGAGCCGATCTACCGCTGGGCGATGGAATACGCGCGTAGCGCTCTCGGGCGAGCGCCTTCCGAGGACAAG
>JAXFZW010000008.1:0-9832 GCA_034184645.1 Clostridia bacterium
AATTATACCAAAACCCACACCCCCGCACACCGCTAATTCAAACCTTGCAGAATGTTGCCGACCTCCTTCCCCAAGGCTTCAACTTTCGGCAAGGCTACGGTGGACAAGACGGCGGTAAGGATGTGGAAGTGTCGGCAATTCCAATGTCGGCAGTTCCCAATTGTTCCATCGTGCCGCCGGCGTTACGGGCGTATCAGTCTGCGCACTTCTTCGGCGAACATCGCCGCCGGGCGCGAAAGCTGGATGCCTGCACGCCGTACGAATCCCACGCGGATCGTATCGTCGAGCTTCAGCGGGATTGCGGTTATTTAGCTTGCGTAGGCGTTCGAGTTCGCTCCGGACGAGACTGTGTAGCCGTCCAGCCCCAGGACGAGTTTTGTCATCGTGGCGCGGTCCCGCACCCGGATGTTCTTTTTGCGGTCGATGGGCGGCATGACTTCCTCCGAGAAATACAGCGCGTTTTCCGCGCCTTGCTCGTAGGAGAGATACGGGTATCTGTCGAGCTAGGAAAGATTACTGCTACAAATTCCTACTTGACCTTAATATGGATAAAGACAAGTTAAGACTTCGCGACCACGACCCCGAAGAACTTGCCTTCTACTCAAAAGGTACGACCGACTTTGAATATCTTTTCCCCTTCGGTTGGGGCGAACTTTGGGGCATTGCGGACAGGACCGACTACGACCTTACGCAACACGCTAACCACTCGGGTAAAGACCTTTCTTATTTCGATCAGGAATCGGGCGAAAAGTACATTCCTTACGTTATAGAGCCGTCGCTCGGTGCGGACAGAGTTGCGCTTGCCTTCCTTTGCGACGCTTACGACGAAGAAACGGTGGGAGATAACGACGTCAGGGTAGTTTTAAGACTTCACCCCTTCCTTGCTCCCTTTAAGGCGGCTGTTTTACCGCTCTCTAAAAAGCTCGGCGAAAAGGCGACCGCAATTTACGAAGAACTTTCCAAATTCTTCTCCGTTGACTACGACGAGGCGGGCTCAATCGGTAAGCGTTACCGCCGTCAGGACGAAATAGGAACTCCCCTTTGCATAACCTACGACTTCGATTCCGAAAACGATAACTGCGTGACGGTAAGGGATCGCGACACAATGCAACAGGTAAGAATCCCGATTGCCGAATTAAGAAAATTCATTGAAAACAAAATCGCTTTTTAACGATATAATTTAAAAGTTAAAAGCCCTTGCTCAAACGAGCAAGGGCTTTCTTTTCACTTTGTTTTATTCAGTCCTTAACGCAACGACGGGATCTTTCTTCGCCGCAATTCTCGACGGTAAAAGTCCTGCGATAAGCGTAAGCACAAACGACACTACCACGAGAATAAGCGCGTGCGTTATTTTAAGCGACGCTATCGTGCCGCCGCCCGAAATAAGACCGCCTACGATAAGATTTATCGGAATACTCAAAATGTAAGTCGCAAGTATTCCTATGATGCCGGCAAACAAGCCTATAAGGAAAGTTTCCGCATTGAATATACGTGAAATATCCTTTTTCCTTGCGCCTATCGCACGCAAAACGCCTATCTCCTTAGTGCGTTCTACTACCGAAACGTAAGTGATGATGCCTATCATTATGGACGAAACGACAAGCGAAATGGAAGTAAACGCAATAAGCACTATTTCAACCGCATCGACGATGCTGTTAAGCGCGGTAAACAAAAGCGCGGTTGAGTCGGAATAGTGAACTTCCGCTTTTTTAGCCGCTTCCTTCTCTTCGGGAGTCGTTCCGCTGTGATCGACGACTTCGGAATTCCATTTATCGAGATAAACTTTCATGTTTTCTTTGGAGTCGTAGTCGGCGGAATAAATCGAAAGCCTTGTTATTTTATTGCTTGCGGCAAGTTCCGCAACCGAATATGATTTTTGCAAAAAACTGTAAATACCCGGCCTGCTTACCGAATAGGTTATTTTTTTGTCGCTTTCCGTTTCTCCGTTAGCGACTTTGGTAGCGGTTTCAACGACGGGTGCGGAATTATTTTTTTCATCGTTCAAAATTTTGTTGACGAGTGCGGAAGTATAAGCAATACCGCTACTCAGCACCCCATTGCTTACGCCTTCTTTAAGCCTTAAAACACCCGTAATCTTCAATTTGTATGCGTCTTCAGGTAATGCGCTTTCAAATATACTCGGCGTTTTATCTTCTTCCACAAACGATTTTGAAGGATACTTATACGATACTTCTTCATCGGTTTCGCTTCTGGTGGCGTTGCCGTACCTATCCGTATTGTTAATATAGTAAAAATTCTTTTGTTTTACTTGGTCGAAAGTAAACTCCGTATTATTACCGAAAATTACGTTTACACCATCCTCGGTACTTATTCCCCTTATCGAGTTAAAGCCTAAAAGCGCAAGAGTTATATCGGAAACACGGTTGTATTTATCGACGACAAGCATAAGTTCGTCATCTTCGGTCGCCCATCTTCCGCCTTCGTCGATAATTTCATACTGACTTTCGAGAAGTTTTTGGTTATTCGGCATTTCGGTTATCGTAGGAATATAACTTCTTACAAAGTCGGCGGTTATATTCATTCCCGACTGTCTTAAAGCGGCTTCAAAAAAGGATTCGATTACTTTTACCAAAGTTTCAATAGTCATTACGTTGTAGCGAGGATCGACGCTCGGCGTACCGCTTAACCCTATCTCGGTAAATATAAAGTCGTTCATATCGAAACCGTACCCCTTTTGGAGTGCGTACGCCCAGCCTGCGGAAGTTTTTGCAGCCTTTTCGTTTTGACTGTCAATATAATTCTGTACGTAATCGACGTACTTGATTTTTGTTCCGTCCGCCTTTTCGTATTCCTGATTTATGTCGTTGCTTTTGAGCATGTTTGTAAGGTCGGAAAACATAGCCCTTGTGAAAACTTTTTGTTCCACGCGCTGGCGGACAACCTCGTCCGTAATGGTTTTATTCGCAAGATTTTGAAAGTCCGAAAGGTCTATGGTCGATTCCGAAATAGTGAGGGGATATACCGAAAGCGTATCCGCCTGCAACTTGCCGACGTAAGCCGAAAAACCCGTTGACACCGCTAAAACGAGCGCAATACCTATTATACCTATGCTACCCGCGATAGAAGTTAAAATCGTCCTTCCCTTTTTAGTCCTTAAATTTGAAAAACTTAACGCAAATGCCGTCCAGATTTTCATTTTGGCTTTGCCCTTTTCGGACTTTTTAGCCTTTTTCTTTTTGGACTTAACTTCTTCGACGTTTACTTCGTTTTCCAAAGATTCTTCTTCCGCACCGACGGAAACAGACTTGCCGTCAAACTCAAAGGGATTTGTATCGTCAACCTTTTCGCCGTCAAGCAGCCTTATAGTCCTCGTCGAATATTTTTCGGCGAGTTCGGGGTTATGGGTAACCATAATTACAAGGCGTTCTTTTGAAACTTCTTTAAGTAGTTCCATAACCTGAACGCTCGTTTCCGTGTCGAGTGCGCCGGTCGGCTCGTCGGCAAGGATTATTTCGGGGTTATTGATAAGCGCCCTTGCTATCGCAACCCTTTGCATTTGTCCGCCGGACATTTGATTCGGACGCTTGTTTTCAAGCCCTTTTAATCCGACTTTTCCCAAAACTTCCTTTGCTCTTGCCCTTCTTTCCTTTGCGGAAACACCAGAAAGAGTCAAAGCGAGTTCTACGTTTGAAATAACGGTTTGGTGCGGAATAAGGTTATAGCTTTGGAATACGAAACCTATACTGTTGTTGCGGTATGTATCCCAATCGGCATCCTTATATTCCTTCGTCGATCTTCCCTTAATAATAAGGTCGCCCGAAGTGTAACGGTCTAGCCCGCCGATAATGTTTAAAAGCGTAGTTTTTCCGCAACCCGAAGGTCCTAAAATAGAGACGAATTCGCTTTCGCGAAAGTTTACGCTTACGCCTTTAAGTGCCTGAACGGCATTTTCGCCCGTACCGTACGTTTTTACAATGCCATCGAGTTTTAATGCGCAAGCAATGTCCTTTTCTCCTTTTGCCATAACCTTTCTCCTTCCTACCGAGAGTTTTTAATTAAAGAACGTCCGAAACCGCTTCGATATACGCAGTCACGTCGTCAATTGAAAGTCCTTCCGCAAGCCTTGCCTGTTCGTAAAGCACGGTAGCGTACTTTTTAAGTTTTTCCTTATCCGTATCAAACAACTCTTTAAGCCTTCCGATTATCTTATGCTCGGAATTAAGTTCAAGGTTCTTTTCCGCAACCACTTTGCCGTCGGAATTCGGCATTGAGTTGAGCACCTTTTCCATTTCAATGGATACGTCGCCTGCGGAAGACAAGCAAACGGGATGCGTTTTAAGGTTTGCCGAAAGTTTAACGTCCTTTACCTTACCGCCGAGCGTTTCTTTAATAAACGCCAATACGTCCTTCAATTCGTCGTTCTTTTTGTTTAGTTCCTGTTTTTCGTTTTCACTTTGAACGGAGAAGTCCGCATCCGTTATTGCCTTAAACTTTTTGCCGTCGAAATCGCCTAAAATTTTAGCAACGAATTCGTCAACGCCGTCCTTAAAGTAAAGCACGTCGTAACCGTTTTCGGTTATTTTTTCGATTTGCGGAAGTTTTGCGATTTTTTCGTAAGAGTCCCCGCAAGCGTAGTAAATTTCGTTTTGCCCGTCAGCCATACCGTTTACGTATTCTTTAAGCGAAATAAGTTTTTCCTTTCTCGCAGAGTAGAACATCAAAAGGTCTTTGAGTTTGTCCTTATTCATGCCGAAGCCTGCGTAAACGCCGAACTTTATCGAAAGTCCGAACTGCTCGAAAACTTTGCGGTAAGTATCCGCATCTTCGTCCATAAGTTTTTTGAGTTCTGCGATTATTTTCTTTTCCAGTCCTGTCGCAATCGCCTTGACTTGTCTGTCCTGCTGTAAGATTTCACGAGATATATTAAGATTTAAGTCCGAAGAATCCACAACGCCCCTGATAAACGCAAAGTAATCGGGCAAAAGGTCTTCGCACTTTTCCATAATCATTACGCCGTTAGAATAAAGTTTTAAGCCTTTTTTATAATCCTTTGAGTAATAATCGTAAGGTGCGCGCGACGGAATAAACAAAAGCGTGTCGTAATTTACAATACCCTCGATTTTTGCATAGACGCTTTTAAGCGGATTTTCAAAGTCGTGGAATTCTGTTTTATAAAATTCATTTAAGTCTTCGTCTTTTACTTCCGATTTCGGTTTTTTCCAAAGCGGAATCATACTGTTTAAAGTTTCAATCTTTTTTACGTCTTCGTATTCGGGTTTGTCGTCGGGAGTGCCGGGCTTTCTTTCGCTTCTTGTGACTTCCATATTGATGGGGTAACGAATATAATCCGAATACTGTTTAACGAGCATAGCTATTTTGTATTCTTCAAGGTATTCGGAATACTTTACGTCTTCGGTGTCTTCCTTAATATGCATAATTATTTCCGTACCCACGTCAGGCTTATCGCAAGCGGAAATTTCATAACCTTCCGCACCTTTGCTTTCCCACATAAACGCCTTATCGCCGTTTAACCTTTTACTTTTTACAGTAATTTTATCGGCAACCATAAACGCCGAGTAAAATCCCACGCCAAACTGTCCGATAAGGTTTTCTTCCGTCTTTTCGGCATTGTCCTTTTTGAAAGCGAGCGTACCGCTTTCCGCAATAGTACCGAGATTCTTTTCAAGTTCTTTTTCGTCCATGCCGATACCGTTATCCTTAACGGTAAGCGTGCGTGCAGCCTTGTCCGCCGTAATTTCAATGCGGTAATCGGTTGCCGCCTTGCCGTCGGTTAGCGAAATAAACTTCGCCTTGTCAATGGCGTCGGACGCATTTGATATAATTTCACGAAGGAAAATATCTTTATTCGTGTAAATTGAATTTATCATTAAATCGAGTATTCTTTTTGATTCTGTTTTAAAACTTTTCATTTCAGTCTCCTTTTTTATCAAAACATTTGGCACTCGCAACCTTTAATTGCTAATTTTATTTTATAATTTAAAACAAACAGTGTCAAACGTTTTAGGCTTAAATATAATGTATTTAAACAATTATTTTTATTTATCAAATATAAAAGGGGCGAAAAACGCCCCTTTTACATTTGATAGGAAGGTTATAAAGGTTTTATAAAATGTCTATTTTGCCGATTTCAGGCTTTTTATCTTCCGTTTTCGGAACGTTAAAGATAAGCGTGCCGTTTTCGTACTTTGCTTTTACGTCCTCCGCTTTTACCGCATCGCCGACGTAAAACGAACGCGAACAACTCATCTTTCTTTCACGGCGAACGTACTTGCCGTCTTCTTCTTTTTCCTCACGATTTGCAGACAAAGTAAGATAACCGTCCTTTAAAGTAAGGTTTATGTCCTTTTTGTCAAATCCGGGCATATCGACTTTGATTTCGTAGTCCTTTTCGTTTTCCTTAACGTCCGTTCTCATTTCGCCCGCTTTGGTATAGTATGCCGGAGCGAAAAAGTCGTCGAATCCGTTAAACCAGTCACCAAACAAATCACCTTCGTTGTTTCTTCTCGTAAGATAGTTTTTCATAATTCTTCATCTCCTTTTCTTTTTTTTCTTTTTTATTTTTAGCAATCAGTTTTATTAAGTGTTAGCACTCTCTTTTCCCGACTGCCAATTATCATTATAGTCTTGCTTTTTTGTTTGTCAAGGGTTTTTTAAAAATTTTTTTTATTTTTTTAAAATTTTTTTTGACAAGCGACTTTTATAAATATTTTGGTTTTTTTGCTTGACATTATGCTTTTAAAAGATTAAAATTTACTTAAAAAATACCCTATGGGGGTATATCGGGAGTACATCATGGAAAAATGTGTTTGCGAAAAATGTAAAACCAGACCGAGAACGGATGAAGAAAAGTCAAAACTCGTCGGAAGGCTTAATCGAATTGCCGGTCAGATAAACGGCGTTAAAAATATGATTGAAACGGACCGCTACTGCGACGACGTTCTTATTCAACTTTCGGCAATCGACAAGGCCGTAAAGTCGATTTCCACACTTATTTTAGAAGAACATATGCGCACTTGTATAGTCGATCAATTAAAAGAAGGCAAAACCGAAGTCGTTGACGAAATTGTCGGACTTTTCAGGAGATTTCAATGATAAAGGAAAAATTTAAAGTCGAAGGTATGTCCTGCGCGGCGTGTCAGGCACACGTAAAAAACGCTGTGGAAAAACTTGAAGGGACTAAAAACGTAAACGTAAACCTTTTAAGTAATTCTATGGATTTGGAGTTCGACGAAAACGTTTGCTCGGAAGATAAAATTTGCAACGCGGTAAAAAAGGCGGGTTATAAGGCGCTACCCGTTTCCCCTGCGAAAAACAAAACTCAAACGTCGGAAAAAACCGAAGACCACTCTCTTTCAAAACTTATAACGGCAATTATCCTGTTACTTGTTTTAATGTATTTTTCAATGGGTAATATGATGTGGGGTTTCCCCGCCCCGGCGGTTTTCGATCACCATAAAACCCCGATCGGCAACGCCATTTTACAACTTTTACTCACCGTCCCTATATTATTTATGTATAGGAATTATTTTATTTCGGGATTTAAAAAATTGTTTAAAGGCAACCCGAACATGGATTCGCTTATAGCGGTGGGTGCTACGGCGTCGCTGCTTTTCAGTATTTTTGCAACCTTCATGATCGCCTACTCGACGTCAGCCCTTTCGCTTATTGCCGGGGGCGAACTTGTCGGCGACGTCGGTAAATACGAAAGTATAATAAAAACTTATACGCATACCCTTTACTTTGAAGCGGCGGCAATGATACTTACGCTTGTAAGCCTTGGAAAGTATCTTGAAGGTCTTTCAAAACGCAAAACGACCGACGCCGTTAAACGGCTTATGGATTTAAGCCCCAAAACCGCGATAGTTTCAGTCGGAGATAAGGAGATCGAAATTCCTGCGCAAAACGTAAAAGTCGGCGATACGGTTATCGTCAAAAAAGGCGCAAGCGTTCCCGTTGACGGAATAATAACCGAAGGCTCGGCGTCGTTCGATCAATCGAATATTACGGGCGAATCAGTACCCGTATTTAAGGAAATAGGCGCAGAAGTTTATTCTTCGACAACAGTCACCGCAGGCTACGTAAAAATAAAAGCAACGAAAGTCGGCGAAGACACTTCTTTTTCAAACATAGTCAAATTAGTTGAAGAAGCCGCAAACTCAAAAGCGCCCATATCAAAACTCGCAGACAAAATTTCAGGTATATTCGTTCCGCTTATTTTCGGCATAGCGCTCATTACTTTTGTCGTCAACCTTTTAGTGCAACTGTTTTCGGTAGGTGCGGAAAGTTCTGCGGCGTTTGAACTTGCGTTCAGATTCGCTATCACGGTAATAGTTATTGCCTGTCCTTGCGCATTAGGGCTTGCGACGCCGGTTGCGATTATGGTCGGCACGGGAAAGGGTGCTGAAAACGGGCTGATAATCAAAAATGCGGAGACACTTGAAAAAGCGCACCTTATAAAAACGGTTATTCTCGATAAAACGGGAACTATTACCGAAGGAAAACCGCAAGTCACCGACTTTACGGTTTTAGGCGACTACGATAAAACGAAAATTCTTTCCGCAATATACTCTCTTGAAGTAAAGTCAGAACATCCGCTTGCCGCCGCCGTCGTTGAATACGCAAAGGAAAATTCAACTCTTTTTGCTCCCGAAAGATACCGCGCGGTTGACGGAATAGGCGTGTACGGGGAAATAAACGGCGACGAATACTGCGTGGGCAATTCCCGCTCCGTTTCCGAAAACGAAAAGATTGCAATCAAAATAGCGAACGATTTTTCCGAGCAAGGCAAAACCGCTCTGTTTGTAACGGTAAACGGAAAAGTTGCGGCAGTTATTGCAATCAAGGATAAAGTAAAAGAAAGTTCACGCACGGCAGTAGCACAACTTAAAGCGCGCGGCATAAAAGTAATTATGCTTACGGGCGATAACGAAGCGACCGCCAAAAAAATTGCGGAAGAAGTCGGCATAGACCATGTAGTCGCCGAAGTTTTGCCCGCAGACAAACAAAAAATAGTCGAGTCGTTCAAAACCGACGAAAAGCATCTCGTTGCGATGGTCGGCGACGGAGTAAACGACGCCCCTGCCCTGACGATTGCCGACGTAGGCATTGCGATAGGCGGCGGAAGCGACGTAGCGATGGACGCAGGCGACGTCGTACTTTTACGCAAAAGCCTTTTGGACGTAGTCAACGTAATCGATTTAAGCAAACGCACTATAAACACCATAAAACTAAGTTTGTTTTGGGCGTTTTTTTACAACTTTATTTGCGTGCTTATCGCAACCGGCGCATTTTACTATATCCCCGGTGTAAATTTCGGCATAAAACCCGAGTACGGCTCTGTCGCAATGAGTATTTCGAGCGTATCCGTCGTTTTAACCGCTCTTACAATAAACTTTTTCAAACCGAAAAAAGACCTCGCCGTAATCCAAGCGAAGGAACAACCTTCTTCCGCCGTCAAAGAAAACGGCGAAGACAAACAAACGATTATTAAAGTTGAAGGTATGATGTGTAAAATGTGCGAAGCACACGTTGAAAAAGCAACTTTGACCGTCGACGGCGTTAAATTTGCCGTTGCCGACCACGAAAAAGGAACGCTTACCATCACAGCCGACACACAGTTTGACTTAGACGCCGTAAAGAAAAACATAGCGTCCGCCGGATATAAAGTAAAAGATTAAAATACAAAAAAAATGAAAAAGAACGGCCTTTCCGTTCTTTTTTTATTTAATCAAAAATTTTTCCGAACCTGAAACCGACAGCCCCGTAACTTAAAAGCGGTCTGTTAAAAACGGCAGTATCGTGCGCCGCAACGTTTATTCCCCCTACACCTTCGCCCGTAACTGACGTTATA
>JAXFZW010000009.1:0-3067 GCA_034184645.1 Clostridia bacterium
TATTTATAAAATGCTATGACGGAGAAGGGGTAAAACACCTACTTAAAGAGAGTCGGCGGCTGGTGGAAGCCGACGCAAGGACTTTATCGGATCACTCCCGAGCAGGGGCTGTAAAAGGGACGCCGAGTAATGGCTCACGTTGGCTGCGTTAATCGCCGAATCAAGCGACCGTATATATGATACGGTAATCCGGGTGGTACCGCGGAACTTCCGTCCCTGAATTTTATTCGGGGACGTTTTTGTTTAAAATCGGCGCTTTGCACCGCCAAATATATCACGTTGAGGTAAAAACGATGGAAATTAAAGTTAAAAAGACTAAAAATCCAAAGGAAAAACCTGATTTTTCCAATCTCGGCTTCGGTAAATATTTTACCGATCACATGTTTGTAATGGATTATTCCGAAAGCGAAGGCTGGCACGATGCCAGAATTATTCCTTTCGCTCCCATGCCCATACATCCCGCATCAACCGTACTTCACTACGGTGCGGAAATTTTTGAAGGGATGAAGGCGTATAAAACGTCCGACGGGTTCCAGATTTTCAGACCGTTTGAAAATGCAAAAAGGATGAATAACTCCGCAGAAAGACTTTGTCTTCCCAAAATCGACGAAGAATTTTTTGTGAAAGCGCTTACGGAACTTATCACTCTCGATTATTCATGGATACCCGATGCACCGGGAACTTCGCTTTATATTCGTCCGTTTGAATTCGGTAACGACGAAGCGCTCGGTGTACACGCAGTTAAAAACGCAACTTTCGTAATTATTCTTTCGCCGGTTGGCAATTATTATGCGGAAGGGCTTAACCCCGTTAAAATCAGTATTGAAAGTGAAGACGTAAGGGCTGTCCGCGGCGGTACGGGTTATGCTAAATGCGGCGGAAACTACGCTGCAAGTTTAAGGGCGGGTAAAAAGGCTGCCGAAAAAGGCATCTCACAAGTACTTTGGCTTGACGGCGTTGAAAGAAAATATATTGAAGAAGTCGGCTCGATGAACGTTATGTTCAAAATCAAGGGCAAAATAGTAACTCCGTCTATTGCGGCAGGTTCGGTTCTCCCCGGTATAACGAGAAAGTCCTGTATCGAAATTTTAAGAGATTGGGGCTATGAAGTTGAGGAAAGACTTATCTCCGTTGACGAACTTGTAAAAGCGGCGAAGAAAGGTAAACTCGAAGAAGCCTGGGGCACGGGAACGGCTGCGGTTGTTTCTCCGATAGGACATCTTTTCTACAAGGGTAAAGACTACGTGGTTTCAAACGACAAAATCGGCGAACTTACCCAAAGGCTTTACGATGAACTCACGGGAATTCAATGGGGAAGAAAACCCGACACCAAAAAATGGTGTTATAAGGTAGTCGTAAAATAAATGGAAATTAAACGAATCACGGTTTTTGCCGGGCATTACGGAAGCGGAAAGACCAACGTTGCCGTAAATTTTGCATTAAAGCTTAAAGAACTCGGCAAAAAAGTTGTGATTTACGATCTTGACATCGTCAATCCGTATTTCAGAACGGTTGATGCGGAAAGCCGTTTAAAAAAGGCGGGTGTCGAACTGGTAGTTTCGCCTTATGCGGAAACAAACGTTGATATTCCCGCAATGAACGCAGCGTCCTATAAAATGGTTGACGACAAGGAAAGTTATGCGGTAATCGACTTGGGCGGCGACGATAGGGGTGCGCTTGCACTCGGCAGGTTTTCGGATAAGATAAAGCAAGAAGGCAATTACGATATGCTTTTGGTTGTCAATCCTTACAGACCGGAAACGAAAGACGTCGAAGGACTTCTGCAAATAAAAAGTGAAATCGAGTTTACGGGAAGAATTCCTTTTACGGGGCTTGTCAATAATGCTAATCTTGGAAAGGAAACTACCGAAAACGAAATAAAACACGGTCTTGACTTTTGCAAAAACGTATCAAGTAAAACGGGGCTTCCGGTTAAATTTACTTGCGTAGAAAAAAACGTAAAAGACGTAAAGTGTGTTGATGAAGCGTTAACTATTTCACTTATAGACTATAAAGTTTATTAAACCGTTACGATATAAAAACTAAATAAAGTTTTTAATATAAAAATTTTGGGGGATAACATGAAAAAACTTTTTAAAACCGTTTGTGTAATTTTGTCTTTCTGTATTTGCGTGCCGCTTTTTACGGCTTGTGCAGGTAAGGTGACAGATGCTACTACAAATAAGCTTGATTATGCAAAACTGACCGATACTTCAAATTCGGTATTGCCTAAGCCGGAATACACTCTTCCTGCGCTTGGTTCGATTCTTGAAACGGTTGCACCCGGTACTACTTACGACGTTACGCAAGACTGGACCGACAATGCAAGATACGCCGATGAGTATTCTTTGGAACTCCACGATGACGGTAATTGGTATCACCGTGACGGTACAAGAGTTTACCCGAAGGCAAACAGCCCGCTTAAAGGTAAAACCATATATTGGCTCGGTTCATCCGAAACTTTGGGCGTTTGGACTCAAACTTCGACTGCCGACGCTCTCGCTGCGTTGACAGATTGTAAAGTCGTCAAAAACGCATTCGGCGGATCGACCATGCTCGTTGACAGGGCGTTTGACGTCGGATTCGGTCAGAGTCCCGATAACAGCGATCAAAGCAGTAAGCAGGGCAGACATTTAGGGGAATTTAACTTCTGCGACAGATTAAATCCCGATCTCGGCGGTACGGCTTACGTTGGATATAAGGCGGAAAGTTGGTCTTATACTATGTTTGATAAAACGGCTGACGTCGATGCGTTTATCGTTGCTGTATCAACGAACGACGCTGCAAACTATTACTGCGGAAACAATACTTCAAGATGGGGTACTATTAAGCCCGGCGTTTGGGATAAAAACAAATTCGATATAACAACTTGTATCGGAGCAATGGAATATATCGTTGCTTATATTTGGGATACATGGCATTGTCCGATATATTTTTACACTACGCCTTACTTCGGTAGCGCGACGACCGATCAGGTTGATCCTTCAACCGGCGGCGTATATAAACCGCACCCCTTTGATGCAAATCCGCTTAAACTTTCTTACGACCCGCAAGGATCTACTTACGA
>JAXFZW010000010.1:0-3851 GCA_034184645.1 Clostridia bacterium
ACGTAAGTAAAACCCGTATGATACCCGAAGGCTCAGATGCCATCTCTCCCGCCCCGCATCACGACATTTATTCGATAGAAGATTTGCGGCAACTCGTTTATTCGTTAAAGGAAGCGACTGCGTATAAAAAACCCGTAATCGTCAAGGTTGCGGCGGTTCACAATATTGCGGCGATAGCGAGCGGAATCGCAAGGAGCGGTGCGGACGTTATAGCGATAGACGGTTTCCGTGGCGGGACGGGTGCTGCGCCTACGAGAGTAAGAGATAACGTGGGTATCCCCATCGAACTTGCGCTTGCAGCTGTCGATAAACGTCTCCGCGACGAAGGTATAAGGAACAACGTTTCTCTTGTCGTCGGCGGCAGTATTCGGTCTTCCGCGGACGTTGTAAAAGCAATCGCCTTGGGCGCGGACGCCTGTTATATAGCGACGGCGGCGCTTCTCGCGCTCGGTTGTCATTTATGTAGGACTTGCCAGACGGGCAAATGCAACTGGGGAATAGCGACGCAAAACCCCGAACTCGTAAAACGCCTTAATCCCGAAATCGGAAGTCAAAGGCTCGTTAACCTTATGACGGCGTGGAAACACGAAATAAAAGAAATGATGGGCGGTATGGGTATAAATTCCATAGAAACTCTGCGCGGCAACAGACTTATGCTACGCGGAATAGGACTTAATGAAAAGGAACTTGAAATTTTAGGCATATCGCATGCTGGTGAATAACGGAAATATTTTTTATAGAATTTACAAATTTTACGGAGTTATGTTATAATGATTAAAATCGACGCAAAAAACCTGATTTTCGACGCTCTTAACGAAAAGATAAGAAACTCGGAAGATGACTTTGAAATATCAAACTGTTTAGGTCAACGCTTTATCGGTGCGGGGCTTTCGGATAAAAACCTTACTATTAAAGGAACTCCCGGGAACGCCTTGGGCGCATATCTTAACGGTGGGCGAATTGACGTTTTCGGAAACGCGCAAGACGCCGTCGGCGATACTATGAACGACGGTAAAATTATAATACACGGTAATATCGGCGACTGCGCGGGATACGCTATGCGCGGCGGAAAAATTTTCGTAAAAGGCAACGCGGGGTACCGTGCCGGCATCCATATGAAAGCCTATAAAGACAAAATTCCCGCACTCGTTATAGGCGGCTCGGCGGGAAGTTTTTTAGGCGAATACCAAGCGGGCGGCGTTATAATAGTTTTAGGGCTTAATACCGATAAAAACATTGTCGGCAATTTCCCCTGTACGGGTATGCACGGCGGGAAAATGATACTTCGTTCTAATTGCAAAAATGTTATTTTTCCCAAAAACGTGCGCGTTTCCCCTGCTGAAAAAGAAGATTTAGCCGAGATTTTTCCATACATAAAAGAATTTTGCGACAATTTCGGTTTTGATGCGAATGAAATTCTGAATGCGGAATTTACGGTGATTACCCCCGACAGCAACAATCCTTATAAGCAAATGTACGTCGGAAATTAAATAAAGGAAGGTAAAAAATGTATTCTGAAAACGAAGTTATAGAATTCGTAAAAGAAGAAGACGTAAAGTTTATAAAACTTGCGTTCTCAGACGTTTTCGGCAAGCAAAAAAACGTGTCGATTACAGATAACGAACTTGAAAGAGCATTCAAATTCGGCGTTGCGATAGACGCATCGGCAATAAAAGGTTTCGGCGACGAGGCAAAATCCGATTTATTTTTGCACCCCGACCCTTCTACCCTTTCCATTTTGCCGTGGCGACCCGAACACGGACGGGTTGTCCGTATGTTCTGCGATATAACCTATCCTGACGGCTCGCCTTTTGAGTGCGATTCCCGTTTAATATTAAAAAACGCCGTGAACACAGCCGAAAAATCCGGCCTGACCTTTTCTTTCGGTTCGGAACTTGAATTTTACCTTTTTAAGTTAGACGACAAAGGGAACAAAACCGAAGAACTCTACGATAATGCGGGATATATGGACGTTGCTCCCGAAGACAAAGGCGAAAACATACGGCGTGAAATTTGCTTAACTCTCGAACAAATGGGTATATACCCCGAAAGTTCGCATCACGAAGAAGGCGCGGGACAAAACGAAATAGACTTTAAGTACAGCGATCCTTTGACCGCCGCCGATAATGCAATCACATTCCGCCAGGTAGTAAGTTCAGTAGCATACAGGAACGGGCTTTACGCTGACTTCTCGCCAAAGCCTGTGGCGAGTGCCCCCGGCAATGGTTTTCATATCAACTTTTCAGTTAAATCAAAAAGCGGTTTAGTCGTTATGTCAAACGTTATAGCGGGTGTTTTAAACAGAATTGAAGATTGCACGGTTTTTATGAATAATTCGGAAAACTCTTATAAACGTTTCGGCGTAAACAAAGCTCCGAAGTTTATAGCGTGGTCAAAGGAAAACCGTTCGGAACTTATAAGAATTCCCGCGGCAAAAGGTGATTATGAGCGCGCGGAACTCCGCTCACCCGATCCGCTTGCAAATCCTTATATCGCTTTTGCTTTAATTATATATTCCGCCATCGAAGGAATAAGCGGCAATGAAAAACTTCCCGCTCCCGCAGATTTCAATATGTATAAAGCGGACGAAGAAATGCTTAAAAACTATAAAAAACTTCCCGAAACGCTGACAAAAGCAAAACAAAAAGCGGCGGCAAGTAAATTTATCACATCACACCTTCCGAACGCGATAATTTCGGCTTACACTAAATAATATAAAAAAAGGATTTTATGTCACTTAAAGAACACGTTTACAGCGTTCTTGTTGTTTCGGCTTCCGAAAGTTTTACGGAAAACGTGATGCCGTTTTTACCCGAAGCGACCTATCGCCCCGTAAAGACCGCAAAAAGCGTAAACGAAGCGCAAAGAATCATAGCCGAACGCTCGTACGATCTCATAATTATAAATACGCCCCTTCCCGACGACTTCGGGGCAAAGTTTGCGATAGATATATCGGATAGAAGTCCGTCTGTCGTTTTGCTTTTCGTTCGGAGCGATAATTATCACGACGTATACGATAAAGTTTGCGATTTCGGAGTGTTTACGGTTAGAAAGCCTTTACCTCAACAAAATGTCACGCAGGCACTCGATTTTATCAAGGCTACGAGAGAAAGACTTCGCAAAATGGAAAAGAAAACAGTTTCGCTCGAAGAAAAAATGATGGAAATAAAAATCGTCAACCGCGCAAAGTGGACACTTATTAATACGCTTAACATGAGTGAAGATGACGCCCACCGCTATATCGAAAAGCAAGCGATGGACAGGTGCGTAAGTAAGCGTATTATTGCCGAAGAAATTATAAAAACTTATAAATAATTAGATTTTGATTACTAATTCTCCGCCAAAAAACCAAAGTCAAACGTTGACTTTGGTTTTTTAATTTGTGTAAACAATAAAAAGCACCGCCGGACGGTGGTGCTTTTGTGATTTTTTATTTTTACGATTATGCCGGCGTCCAGCCCATTTTTTGTCCGGACAAAATGTGAATATGCAAGTGGAACACGGTTTGTCCTGCGTCGTCGCCCTGATTGATTACGAGCCTGTATCCGTTCTCTAAATGCAAAATCTTTTCAAGAGTGGGAATCTTTTTAAAGCAACGCCTTAAAATTTCACTTTGCTCGTCGGTCATTTCCGCTAAAAGTTTAAAGTGCGTTTTGGGAAGGCAAAGATAGTGATTTACAGCCTTAGGATCGATGTCCTTGATGATGAGCATATCTTCGTCTTCGTACATTTTGGTCGAGGGGATTTCCCCTGCGATAATTTTACAAAACAAACAGTCTTCCATAATTTTCTCCTTATTCTACTTTATTATTTCGGCGATTGCGCCGTCAAATAACTCACCTGTCGCTTTG
>JAXFZW010000011.1:0-13742 GCA_034184645.1 Clostridia bacterium
CGTGCGTGTTGTAATCGTTTCCGAAAACGCCGAGATATTCTCGCTTGCCTACCGCAACTTGCGTTATATACGGGCAAAGGTTATTCGGAATTCCCTTCGGATCTTCGCCGATAAGTCCCGATTCGTGTGCGCCGATGGGGTTGAAATACCTTAAAATAGCGATATTGAAAGAAGGATCTGCCTTATATAAATCTTTAAGAATGTACTCAATGAAAAGTTTAGTGCTGCCGTATGGGTTTGACGTCGAAAGTTTTGCGTCTTCCTTAATGGGGACACTTTCGGGCTTTCCGTACACCGTTGCCGAGGACGAAAATACTATGTTTTTTACCCCGTGTTCTCTCATTGAGAATACGAGCTGTAAAAGTCCGCCTATATTACAGTCGTAATACTCCAACGGTTTTTGGCAAGATTCGCCTACCGCTTTGAGCCCCGCAAAATTGATTACCGAATCTATTTTGTTTTCGGTAAAGATTTTGTCAAGAATTACTTTATCCCTTATGTCGCCTTCGTAGAATTTAACCTTTTTACCGGTTATTTTTTCCACGCGCTTTACCGCTTCGTACTTGCTGTTGGACAAATTGTCGATGCAAACGACTTCGTGTCCGGAATTTAAAAGTTCAACCATTGTATGCGAGCCGATATAGCCGGCACCGCCCGTTACCAAAACGTTCATTTTTATCTCCTTAAAGTCTTTATTCTATACCGTTTAATTTCAGGAATTTTTCAAAGCCGCGCTTACCGACTTCGTCGTTTTTGAATACAGCCGTGTTGTAAAGTATGTCGCGGCACGCTTCGTTCACTTTTGTTTTAACTCTCTTTTCCGCATCTTCAAAGGTGTTTGCAAAACCTTCTTCTACCAAAGTTTTTATCATAAACCTGTGAGCGTAAAGATAGTTGTCTTCCTTATTGAGTTCGTCGAAGTTATACGGCGTTTTTTTGCAAAGTATGTCCGCAATTTCAGCAAGTTGTTTTTTGAGCCTTCCGGGAAGGATGAAAAGCCCCATCGCTTCGATAAGACCTATGCCTTCCTTTTTGATATTATGATATTCGGGATGTGCGTGGAACACGCCTTCGGGATACTCGTCGTTCGTTATGTTGTTCCTGAGTATCATATCCATAATGTATTTGCCGTTTTCCTTCCTCACAACGGGAGAAAGCGAGTTGTGCGGCACTCCGTCCGTTTCCGCAAAGATATAGCAGTCCTTATCGGTAAACTTTTCCCAATTCTCGATTATCCTTGCGGCAAGTGCCTTTACGCTTGCCCTGTTAGTTCCTTCAAACCTTATGACGCTGTTGTACCAGTCAACCACGCCGACTTTCAGATCGGGGAAGTCTTTACACTCGTAATACTTTTTTACGGGTGCTTTGTGCATGGGCATAATATGTCCGCCGCCCTGAAAATGCTCGTGATTAAGTATAGAACCGCCGACGATAGGCAGCGCGGCGTTCGAACCTATCATATAATTGGGGAAAAAGTCCACAAAGTCAAGCACTTTGTCGATGGTATCCGCCTTGATGTGCATTGGAACGTGGCTTTCGGAAATCGCAATCATATGCTCGTTATAGTAAGCATACGGCGAATACTGAACGAACCAAGGTTCACCGCCCATTGAAAGCGATATAGTCCTTATATTTTCCCTTGCGGGATGAGTAGCAGTTCCCTTAAACCCTTCGTTTTCCTTACAAAGTAAGCACGCCGGGTATTTTACCGATTTCGGTGCGGAAAGAAGTTTCGCTATGTCCTTATTGTTCTTTTCGGGTTTACTTAAATTGACGGTTATTTCAAGGGTTTTGCTTCCGTCTTCGTATTCCCACTTCAAATTTTTGCCGATAGCGGTTTTCTGAACGTAATTGTTTTTTACCGAAAGATTATAAAAGTACTCGCACGCCTTTTCGATTCCTTCTTCTTCCTTTATTTTACGGAAGGTTTCGTTTACCTTGGATGGAAGCGGCGATAAAATTCCGAAAATATACGTACTGTATAAGTTTTCAAACCCTTCTTCCGCTTTACTTAGTTTTAAGCCGATTTCCTCGACTTCCTTTACTATTTCGTCGGGAACGTCAAGGCTGTCGATATACGACAGGTCGGGAAGGTTTTCCTTTTCCGCAGGAGAATCTTCGTTAAATTCACGCAAAAGTATATTGCGGAAATAAATTTCGTCCCTTTTATTTAAATGAAGAAACGCCTCGGCGTATCTTAAAAGTTTTTCGGTTAAAATTTTACCGTCAGTCATTATACTCTCCTTTACCGTAATAATAATATAAATTACACTCCTTTTCGGAGTTATATAGTTTACGTTTTCTGTCAGCCTTTTTGCCAAAGAATTTTTCAAACGAAAAATCGCTCGTGATTATAAACGCAGACCAGGTTTTCGGAAGAATTTTGCCGAGCGACTTATAACATAAATGTGCGGCGTCCCTTCCTATAACCCTTTCTCCGTAAGGGGGATTACTTACTATCGTGCCTTTTCCGTAAAGTTTTACGTCGGCAACGTCCTTTACGTTAAAATCGATAAGATCTAAAACGCCTGCGTTTCTTGCGTGACGCTCGGCAAGTTTTACCGCCTTGGCGTCAATGTCGCTTGCAAAAATTTTGTTGGGGTTTTCCTTAAATTCGCTCTCTTTTGCCTTTTCGATTACTTGCGAATACACCTTTTTGTCAAAGCCTTTCCACTTTAAAAAATCAAACGCCCTGTTAATACCGGGGGCGATATTTTTCGCTATCATCGCCGCTTCTATCGCAAGCGTTCCCGAACCGCAAAACGGATCGCAAAACAAATTTTTACGGTAATAATCGCTATACAAAATAAGCGCGGCGGCAAGCGTTTCCTTAATGGGGGCAATCCAGACTTTATCGCGATAACCCCTTTTGTGAAGTCCTGCGCCTACGGCGTTCAGTAAAATTTTACACTTATTTTTGAAAAGCCTGAATTCGATTTTATATTCCGAGCCCGTTTCGGGAAGTCTTATCAGTCCGTATTTTTCGGAAAGCCTTTTCACAATCGCCTTTTTTACTACCGACTGCGTGGCGGATACGGCGAAAACGTCGCTTTTGACACATCTGCCGTCAACTATGATTTTAGCGTCTTCGGGAAGAAAACTTTCAAAAGGAATATCGTGCGTACCGTCGAAAATTTCATCGAAAGTATTTGCGGAAAATTCGGCAAGTTGTATAAAAACCCTGTCCGCCGCCCTTAAATTTACGGCAAGATAAACGACGTCGGAAATGCCGCCGTTTACAGTAAAAGAACAGTTGTCCGCAGGCACGTCGCCGAACCCCAAACGGAAAAGTTCACTCTTTACCGCCTTTTCAAGTCCACCGGCGCACGTAATTAAAATTTTGTTATTGTCGAATATCATTTTCGTTCGTATATCATTGTAATGCAAACGTCGGAAAAAATCAAGCCAAAAAGCCATTTTTTAATATCATTTTGCCTAAATGTTAAATTTTTACTTAAAGCAACTTGCTTAAGCCCTTTATTTGAAAAGTTTGTTTAAATCACTTGAAAAAACTTTCACGATATTATATAATGTAAGAAGATATTTTATTTGTGGGGTATTGTTTTAATGAGTAATTCCATTAACAAACCGAAGTACGGAGCGGCAAACGGCTTTTTCAAAAAAGGCGGTTGGCTTTACGCTTTAGTTACGCTGCTTTTCGTAAACACCGTTATTTACTGCAACTACACGTTCAACCTTTTAGGTTCGATTCTTGAAGATCAAAATCTTATGATTTTCACTTTCGCAACTATCGGCTACGTAGTTTTAATCGGCACGTATTACGTTTTCCTTTCGCCGAGACTTAAAAGCACTTCCTTTGCTTTTTCAATCGGCATAGGACTTATGCTTTCGGGACTCGTTTTCGTGCTTTACACTTACCTTGAACTGAAAGTATTTACACTCGTTCGCATTTTGATTGCGGCGGGACTTTTTGCACTCGGTCTCGTTTACGTAATTGCCTCGTGCCTTCTTAACAAAAAAGAAACCGAAAATTACGGGTATTACCTTTCCGCAGTTAAAAAATTCTCGTTTGCGGGAATCTTCTGTTTAGCCGTTATCATTTCCTGCGTCTTTTATCTTCTCACTAAAAAATCATTTATTGACGCAATGGTTAAAACCGGTAACGGAACTGCGCCCGTGCTTTTAATGGCGTATATCTTCATTGCGCTTGCGTTTTTAACTACCGTAGTTACGATAAGCAGCAAAAAAACCGAAGTGCTTGATATCTTCCTTTTATCGACCATTTTGGCACTTCCCGAGTGCGCACTTATTTCCGTTTTCATTTGCGGTGCGCCGGAAGGACAAATAGTTTTCCTTTCAATTGCTTGCGGCATCGTTTTGCTTTTGCTTCTCGCAAGAAAAATCGTATTCTTCAATAAAAACACAATCGGAATCGAACCTGTAAACGCAGGCTACTTCCGTGCATTTTTAAGTAAGTACAGTTTCCTTGCCGCATTAACTATCGGCGTTGGTGCGTTCCTCGTTATGTTCACCTTCTTCTCGGGGGCGTACGTTTCAAGGATTATCGATATTCTTTGGGGCAAGATGTATATACAAACCATTTACGTACCCATCTTCTTTATCGTGCTTTGCACCGTTATTTTAATGGGTATGGGATTCGGTATTTCAATGCTTACGGTAAACGCAAAACGCATATGCTTTGGCGACTTCTTCAACGTCGCTTGTATTGCGATGTCGGCGGCGGCACTCCCCTACACGTTTATGTACCTTTCGATTTTGTGGCTTAAAATAGCAATATTCGTGTTCGTCACGATTTCGGCAATAATCCTTATTTCGAGAATCAGATCTGTTAAATACTGATATAAACTTTAATATTTGCGGACGGTCAATGCCGTCCGCTTTTTATTTTTAAATTATCGGTTTAACAACTGTTTAAATCCTATAAAGAAAATATAGTTTATTATAATAATATAATATATTAAATATTGACATTTATTTTTCGTTTTAGTAAAATGTAAGATAGGTGTATTTTGAAAACGAACGTTTACGAATCGGTCAAAAACAAAAAGCCTTTCGGCATTTTTGACCTTATCATTTACGCGGCGGTGATATTAGTTTGCCTTTCCCTTTTTTTAGGGTTTGTGATTTTGCCCGCAAAAGCGGATTCCGACGGGTTTAAAGTACTCGTAAATGAAAAAGAAGTGTTCGTTTTTCATTACTCAGATAATTCTTACGAAATAAACGCTTTTGACTGCACGGTTGACGTTGACGATTCACTCGCACCGAAAGTTTACACGGTTAAAATCACACTTTCAAACGACGAGTTTAACGTAATAACCGTACACCCCGACGAAAAGACGGTTGAAGTCACAGATGCTGATTGCTCCGCACACAAAGACTGCGTACATACCCCTGCAATAAAAGGCGGCTCGGGTGCGATTTACTGCCTGCCGCACGGGCTTAAAGTTTTACCCCTTAAAGTCGGGTACGTACCTATTGAAACGGGTGGCGTATGAAAAATTTGACATTTAAGATTACGCTTGCGGCACTTTTTACCGCCGCCGCCCTTATTTCGTTCACGATTGAAAGCCTTTTCCCTCCAATAATAATTCCGGGGGCAAGGCTCGGCGTTTCAAACGTATTTATTTTGCTTGCGGTAATTATTTTAGGTCCGCAGTACGGATTTATATCGCTTATTATAAAGTGCCTTTTGGGAAGTTTGTTCGCAGGGAATTTTTCCGCGGTGATATACAGCCTTCCTGCCGGACTTATTTCACTTTCTGTCCAAACGGTTTTGCTTGTTTTTAGCAAAAAGTTTTCGGTGGTATCGGTAAGCGTTGCCGGCGGAACTTTAAACCTTACCGTGCAAAACGTAATTTTTTGTTTGGTTGCGGGTGGAAGCGAATACTTTGCTTACTTGCCCTATCTCGCCGTAATCGGCGCGGCGTCCGGCGCGTTTGTCGGATTTACTGTTTATCTTTTAGTTAAAATACTTCCGGAAAAATATTTACGGAAAAAACAAAATATATAAGGAGAAAGACATTGAGTTTAAGAAAAGGTAAAAGGTACGCTTACGGAATACACGTACCCGATAAAAAATACCTTTCCGCCGACTGTCCTATCGAGGTCATGCCTGCGCCTGCGAAAGTTTACATAAGTCTTTCGCAACATATCGGCGCACCGGCAATTCCCGTGGTTTCCGTCGGTGATTACGTCAGAAAGGGACAACTTATCGGGGAGGCGTCGGGGGCAATTTCCGCAAACGTTCACTCGTCCGTCAGCGGAACTGTCATCGCCATCGACGATATTGTAAACGGACTCGGACAAAAACAAAAACACGTCGTTATCGATAACGATTTTAAGTACGAAGAAACTTTATTAGACGACATGACCGATTTCAGCCCGTCGTCGTTAGTTGAAAGAATTCGCCTTGCCGGTATCGTCGGGCTTGGCGGCGCAGGTTTCCCTACCGCCGTTAAACTTTCGCCAAAGGTAAAACTCGATACTCTCGTTATTAACGGTGCGGAGTGCGAGCCGTATCTTAACTGCGACAACCGTTTGATGTTAGAGAGAACCGAAGACGTTTACAAAGGAATTATGTACGCCGCAAGGGCTTTGGACATCCACAAAGTAATACTCGGAATCGAAGCGAATAAGCCGCAAGCGATTGAAAAGTTTGCAAAAGAGTACCCCGACCTTGAAATCGTAGTGCTTAAACGTCAATACCCCATGGGCAGCGAAAAACACCTTATTTACTGCACTACGGGAAGAAAAGTTCCTACGGGTAAAATGCCTTTTGACGTGGGCGTTTCCGTTCAGAACATTAAGACGGTTATCGCCTGCTACGAAGCAATAGAACTTAACAAACCGCTGACCGAAATAGTTATGACGGTAAGCGGCGAAGGTATTAAAACGCCTAAAAACCTTAAAGTTTCGATAGGAACGCCTTTTACGGATATAATCGCTTTCTGCGGTGGCGAAAACGGAGTGGTTAAAGCGGTCGCAGGCGGTCCGATGATGGGACGTGCGCTCGGTTCGTTCAATTCTTTTGTAAGGAAAACCGATTCGGGAATTTTACTTTTGACCGAAAAGGAAACTTCGCTGGATGAACCGACGAACTGTATTAACTGCGCAAGGTGCGCTTACAACTGCCCTATGCGCCTTATGCCTATGTATATTGAGTTCTACGCACTTGCGGGCGACTTTAAAAACGCCGAAAAATACGGCGCAATGAACTGTATCGAATGCGGCTCGTGCGCATATAACTGTCCTGCCAAACGTCCGCTTGTTCAAAGCATACAAAATGCAAAAGCAAAAATAAAGGAGATGAAAGCAAATGGAAAATAATATTTTACACTATTCTCCTTCTCCGCACGTAAAATCGCCGAGAACTACGAGATGGATAATGGCAAACGTTTGCATTGCACTTCTCCCTGCGGCAATAATGGGCGTTATCTATTTCGGACTTAAAGCACTTTTGATTTTAGCCCTCTCTTCGGCGTCGGCGGTAGCAGCGGAATTCCTTTTCCTGCTTATCGCAAATAAACCTTTTAAACAAATACTTAAACAGTTTGATTTTTCTTCGCTTGTCACGGGGCTGCTTATCGGACTTACGATAGGAACAAATTATCCGTGGTATGCGCCCGTTTTCGGCAGCGCGTTTGCGGTAATCGTTGTTAAAATGCTTTTCGGCGGTACGGGCAAGAACATTGTAAACCCTGCGATAGTCGGAAGAATTTTTATCTTTATTTCCTTCCAGAGCGTTGTGGGAAGTTGGCTTGCCCCCACGATAGGCTCGGTTACGGGCGGAACTCTTTCAACGGGTGCGACCACGCTTGTAAACCTACTTGAAAACAGCGTTTTGCCTTCACTTTCAAACTGGGATCTTTTACTCGGCACGGGACTTTCGGGCTGTATAGGCGAAACCTGTAAGGTTGCCATTTTAATGGGCGCGATTTACCTTGCCTGCCTTAAAATAATCGATATTAAACTTCCCGTCATTTTCGTGGGGGTTACGGGGCTTTTCTCCGTAGCGCTTGCGGGGTTCGACTTCAATTACTTTTTACCGAGCATACTTTCGGGCGGACTTATGATAGGTGCGTTCTTTATGGCGACCGATTACGTCACGACGCCAAACACCAAACTCGGCAACTATATTTACTTTGTCGCTTTGGGACTTTTGACTGCGGGACTTCGATTTGCAACTCATATGGAAACGGTTTCGTTTGCGATACTTTTGATGAACTTAATCGTTCCGCTTATCGATAAATACGTGTTGCATAGACCTTTCGGTTACTTCAAAAAGAAAAAGGAGAAAAATTAAAATGAAAAAGTTTTTCTCATCAACATGGTTTAAATGTATAAGCGTTTTGCTCGTAATTTCGCTTATTGCGGGCGGACTTCTCGCAATCCTTAACGACGTACTGTACGTGACTTCGGAAGAACGCACGATGCGTGCAATCAAAAAGATTTACGGCGAAGAAAAACAGTACAGTAAACTTCTTGACGTGGACGACGGAGATGAAGCGCTTTCCTGCGAAGATTACGGCGTAATCGAAAAGATTTTCACCGTCGGGGACGTTTCTTCCGATAATTACGATTTACTTTTCCGCTCGACTGGTAATCACGGTTATAAAAACGGAACTATTACCCTTTGGATACAGGTAAACTTTTCGTCGGGCGTTTCAAAAATCGAAAAGGTTATTCTTGAAAGTTTCACAAAACAAACGCTTATGAGCAAACTCGGCAGCGAATACTACTCGGGTTTTGCGGGCGATACCGACGATTACTTTACGACGGACGAAAAAGACGCCGATAAAAATTACGCACCCGTATCAGGCGCGACGAAATCGGCAACCGCCGCCGTGAACGCCGTAAATTGCGTTATTTACTATCTTACGGAGGTGGCGTAATGAAAACTTCTTATAAAAAAATAGCCGTTGACGGACTTATAACCTCAAACCCGACGTTTAAACTCGTTCTCGGCACTTGCCCGACGCTTGCGCTTACAACGATGGCAATGAACGGAATCGGCATGGGACTTGCGGTCACTTTCGTTCTTATTTTCAGCAACCTTTTGGTATCCCTTTTAAGAAAGGCTATTCCGAATCAGGTGAGAATTCCTGCGTTCGTGCTTATTATCGCAACTTTCGTCACGATAGTAAGGCTTGCGCTCGATAAATTTTTACCCGACATTTACGATTCCTTGGGACTTTACCTTCCGTTAATCGTCGTAAACTGTATAATTCTTGCACGCGCGGAAAGTTTTGCGTCTAAAAATTCGCCGCTTGCCTCCGCTTGCGACGGACTTTTTACGGGGCTTGGATTTACCTGTGCTTTAACGCTTATGGGTGCGTTCAGGGAAATTTTAGGTTCGGGCGCGATTTTCGGTCTTAAACTTTGGGATTTCCAAATCGCTTTCTTCTCGTCGAGTGCGGGCGCATTTTTCACCTACGCTTTGTTTATTGCTGCGTTCTCGCTTATAACCGGCTTTATTGCAGACAAAAAGAAAGTAAAACAGGCGAAGATGGCTGAACTTGCCGATCTTTCGCCCATTGACGAAACAGTAAAGGAGGCTGAATAATGGCTGCTTTTATTACCGTAATTATTTCGGCTGTATTTATAAATAACTTCGTCGTAGTTCAGTTCCTTGGCATTTGCCCCTTCCTCGGAGTAAGCAAGGATACTAAGTCGGCACTCGGAATGGGACTTGCGGTCACGTTCGTTATGACGCTTACCTGCCTTATCACCTACCCCATTTACACTTTCCTTTTAGTGCCGCTTAAAATTGAATTTATGGAGATAATCGTATTTATCTTCATTATTGCGGCGATAGTGCAAATGATAGAAATGGCACTCAAAAAGTTTTCACCCACCCTTTACAACGCAATGGGAATATACTTACCGCTTATCACGACTAACTGCGCCGTTTTAGGCGTTGCGGAACTCGTAATCGACGAAGCGCAAATGATAAGCCTTTTGGGTATTTCTTCAATGAATATGGGTTATGCCGTTCTTTACGGACTTTTTGCCGGCGTAGGTTTTACGCTTGCGATAGTCATTATGAGCGGACTTCGTGAAAAGGTAAATAAACTTCCCATAAACAAACACCTTAAAGGATTCCCTATCGCAATGATTACGGCATGCTTTATAGCAATGGCTTTCTACGTATTCGCGCTTATTTAAGGAGAAATTACTATGTATAATTTACTTAATTCAGTCAACTGGGGAACTTTCGGAATTGTCGTTGCGATTGTTGCGGTCGTTTCAATCGTTTTTGCGGTACTTATAGTTTTAGTGTCAAAACTTTGCTTTGTTAAGGAAGATGAAAAAGCAAAAGCCGTATCCGAAAAACTTGCCGGCGCAAATTGCGGCGGTTGCGGTTACGCAGGATGCGCCGATTTCGCAAAAGCACTTAGCGAAGGCAGGGCTACTATTTCGGGCTGCGGAGTCACTTCCCCCGAATCAAAGGCGGAGATTGCCGCAATCCTTGGCATACCTTACTCAACGGAAGATAAAATGGTCGCAGTCGTTCACTGCTCGGGCGGTGAAAACGCAAAAGACGCTTTCGCTTACGTAGGAAACACCGATTGCGCTGCTCAATCGACGTTTATGGGCGGTAGAAAGGTTTGTAAATTCGGATGTCTCGGCGGCGGAAACTGTGAAAAAGCCTGTAAGTACGGTGCGGTGAAAACCGAAAACGAACTTGCGTGCGTAAGCAAGGCAATGTGTGAAGCCTGTGGCGCTTGTGTTTCGGCTTGTCCTAAAAAACTTATAAGTTTGATTCCCGCATCGGCAAAGGTTTATATAGGATGCTCGTCACTTTGCCGCGGCAAAGAAGTTATGGACGCTTGCAAAAAAGGTTGTATCGGTTGCGGTATGTGCGCTAAAAATTGTCCGGAAGGCGCAATTACAATGCTGAATAACCTTCCCGTAATCGACTACAAAAAATGTACGGGGTGTAAAACCTGCGTCGCCAAATGCCCGAGAAAGTGCATTTTGGAACATTAAAAATATTTATTTTATCGTTAAACGTAAAAAGCCGTCCTTAAATGGACGGCTTTAATTTTACCTTATTAACCTGTAATTGCATTATATCGCGGCAAAGCCGTTTTCTAAATCGGCGATTATGTCGTCGATATGCTCTGTCCCTATCGAAAGACGAATCGTGCTTTGATAAATATCGTTTGCGGTGAGTTCGCTTTCCGATAGTTGCGAGTGCGTCGTTGTCGCAGGATGAATTACGAGCGACTTTACGTCCGCAACGTTTGCAACGAGCGAAAATATTTTAAGGTTATCGATAAAGGCATGCGCTTCCTTTTGTCCGCCAACCACGTCAAACGTGAAAATCGAGCCGGCACCGTTCGGAAAATACTTTTCGTATAGTTTATGGTCAGGATGATTTTTAAGCGACGGATGGTTTACTTTTTTTACTTTTGGGTTTTTGGAAAGGAATTCCACAACTTTAAGCGTATTTTCAACGTGGCGCTCAATTCTGAGCGATAACGTTTCGATACCTTGCAGTAAAAGAAAAGCGTTGAAAGGCGAAATTGCCGCACCTGTATCCCTTAAAATAACCGCCCTTATGTACGTGACGAACGCAGCGGGCCCCACGACTTTTGCAAAGTTTACGCCGTGATAACTTGGATTTGGCGCGGCTATTTGTGCGTATTTACCGCTTTTTGTCCAGTCAAATTTACCCGAATCAACTATTATGCCGCCGAGCGTAGTTCCGTGTCCGCCCAAAAATTTAGTTGCGGAATGAACGACGATATCCGCACCGTATTCAATGGGTCTTATCAGATAAGGCGTCCCGAACGTATTGTCTATTACGAGCGGAATTCCGTGCTTATGTGCGATTTTGGCGATTTCTTCAATGTCGGGAATATCGCTGTTGGGGTTTCCGAGTGTTTCTATAAAAATCGCTTTGGTATTTTCCTTTATTGCGTTTTCAACTTCTTCTAAATCCCTTACGTTTACAAAGGTCGTATCTATTCCGTAGTTGGGAAGCGTATGCGACAAAAGGTTAAACGTTCCGCCGTAAACCGTTTTTTGCGAAACGATATGGTCTCCTTTTTGCGCAAGTGCCTGTATAGTGTACGTAATTGCCGCAGCCCCCGACGCAACCGCCAAAGCGGCAACGCCGCCTTCAAGCGCCGCCACCCTTTGTTCTAAAACCCCCTGCGTGGTGTTTGTAAGCCTTCCGTAAATATTGCCGGCGTCAGTCAAACCGAAACGCGCCGCCGCATGCGCCGCGTCGTGAAAAACGTACGCCGCCGTTTGGTAAATAGGCACGCTCCTTGAATCGGTTGCAGGTTCTGCACTTTCCTGTCCTACGTGAAGTTGCAAAGTTTCAAATTTATAATTACTCATTTTTATTTCTCCTAAAAAATTATTTTGATTTTATTTTTTGCAAGGCGTTACCCTTGCCATACAACGTTGAAAATGTAAAAATATAAAATAAAATCAGCGACACATTCGCCCGTTACGAAAATTATTTCTTAAAAGATCGTAAAAAATTTTTTTCATAAAATCAAGTTTCCTTTTGATTAACCTACTTAACCACTCGGTTAAGTTGCTTTTATAATAACATACCGTAAGAATAAAGTCAACGATTTGAAAAAAGTTTTTAAAAAAAATCGGCGAGCATATTTGCTCGCCGAAAAAATATAACTTTTAATTAAACTAATCTTCCGTAATGGCGTTTACAGGACATCCTGCCATTGCGTCTGTTGCCGTCTGCTCGGTAGTTGCGTCAGGTTGATTTATTACCCTTGCTTTTTCGTCTTCGCCTACTTCAAAAACTTCGGGGCAAACGGACGCACAAAAACCGCAGCCTATACAAAGTTCACCGTCAATTTTTACTTTCATAATTATCTCCTTTAATAAGTGTGTTCATTTTTACTACGATTATACCCCTTAAAGGGCGTAAATTCAAGTATATTTCAAACTTTATTTATTGTTCGGGAAATTCGCCCTTTGCTTTATCGCCGCCCTTATCCGCCTTTTTCAGTTTAACGGTTTTTACGACGGTAAACGCTAAATACCAAGCGATTTCAATTATTACCGCAAAGTAAAAAGTTGACGCACGCCAAAGAACTAACACCGAACCTATCGTTGCCGAGGCGATTACCGACTCGAAAATCATTTTGAAAACGACTTCGGACGCACCCGCTCCGCCCGGAACGGGCACTATATTCGTTATATAAGCCGACGAAAGATATAGCACGTAAAAAGTTAAAAGTTCGTGAATATTGAAAGCCGCTCCGCTTATCAAAAGATAGCAAAGGTAGGGGGCAGAACCCGAAAAAACCATATATATCGCATAAATCGACGAAGGAATCAGATAGTAGTAAAACTTTTTGCCGATTATTTTTATTTGCTCTTTGAAAAGTTGAAGTTTAAGCGACTTTTCGTCAATGAATTTTTGTTTATCAAAAGATTTTTTGAATTTGCCTATCGCTTTTGCGGTTATTTTAAGCACCCACCTTTGCAGCGGCAAGTTAAATGCCAAAAAGACGGTTAAAATAAACGCACCGATATGAAATCCGAGCCCCAAACCGATTACGTACCAAAGATTAACCGTTCTGCCGTTAAAGTTTACGCTGCTACCGAGTGCGGCAAGGGTAATTACAACCCCCGTGTAAACTATGATGCTCGTTATACTGTAAACCACCTGACATTTGACAAGTCCGGTAAGCGTATTTATCGGGGAAACGCCGTCCTTTATTTGGTAGTACGCCATAAGCGGAAAATGCCCTATCCTGTACGGTGTAACAGAC
>JAXFZW010000012.1:0-11003 GCA_034184645.1 Clostridia bacterium
ATCGTCAATAAAAATTGATTTTTCATCCTTCAAAATCAAATTTTTGCCATGTGAGTATGCCATAATTCTCCTTTAAAAATTTTAAATTTTACACCTTAACCTTTTATATTTTACGCCATATTTTTGAAAGTGTCAATATATAATACGGTATTATTTCCTATTTTAACGTAATTTTAACACAAATTACCGTGTTTTGTTATGATAAAAAAATTTAAAATCAAGGGGGTATTTTTTAATAAAAATTATTACCCCTTGTAAGCAATCGTAATTGACATCATTTTCTTTTTATGATAAAATTTTAAAAAATGTTCGGAGAATAAAATGTACGGCTTTATCGTGGCGTTAAAAGATGAAGCGGAAGGCGTAATTTCACGTTTTTCACTTAAAAAAACCGATAATTTAGGAAACAAACCGGTTTACCAAGGTAAAATTGCTGGAAAGGATGCGGTTTTGGTTATTTCAGGCATAGGAAAGGTAAGCGCGGCACTAAGTACGCAAGCACTTATCGACAAATTCCATCCCGAAAAAATAATTAACTTCGGTACTGCCGGAGGCGCAAATGAAAGTGTTGAAATTATTTCCCTTTACCTTATCGAAAAATGCTGTCAGTATGACTTCGACTTGTCCGAACTTGACGGTTGCTCGGTAGGTTATATGTGCGATTACGACAAACTTTACTACGATTGCGACGTAAATGGGCTTGATTTTTTACCCAAAACCAACCTTTGCACTGCCGACAGATTTTCAAATAAAATTGCCGACATAAACACGGTTAATTCGCTTAAATGTTCTTTGCGTGATATGGAAGGCGGGGCGATTGCGCAAGTATGTTTGACAAACGGCGTTCCGTTTACTTCGCTTAAAGGAGTCACCGACACATACCAAAACCCCGCAAAACAATTTTATGAGAATAAAATGCGCGTTTGCGCACTTTTCCCCGACGCCGTTGAAAAAATCGTCAAGGCTTTATGACAGATTACACGGCAATACTTAAAGAGAACGCCGAAAAGGACTACGCCGAATTCGGTAAAAAACTTTTACCCGACACCAATTACCCTATTTTAGGTGTAAGGATACCTACTATCAGAAAAATCGCTTTATCGGCAATTAAAAACGGCGACTACACTCCCCCGAAAACATTTAAATACTATGAAGAGTGTATGCTTTGCGGACTTTTTACCGCATTAAACAAGGAAGATTTTGACGTTAAAGTCAAAAGTCTTGATAAATATCTTGAATACGTTGACAGTTGGGGACTGACGGACAGCGTTGCGGCGGCATTTAAATCCGCCGAAAAAAACACGTTAAAAACCGAGAATTTCGTATATAATTTATTAGATAGCGCTAAAACGTACAAAGTACGCTTTGCAATCGTAATTTTAACCCTGCATTTTTGCGGCGAAAAGTTTAAGAAAGAGTATCTTGACGCAGTTTTGAAGGTCAAGTACGGCAACTACTACGTCGATATGGCAATTGCCTGGTACGTAAGCGTGCTTATAGTAAAAAACAGGGACGTGGGCGTTAAACTTATAGAATCGTTTACCCTACCTGAGTTTATACACAATAAATCGATACAAAAGGCTGTTGAAAGTTTCAGAGTCTCCGATGCGGACAAAACTTATCTTAAAAGCCTTAAAATAAAAAAATAAACCGATTGTGAATTTTTAATCGGTTAAGGAGTTTTTATGAGTGACAGATGGAAACACGTTTCAGTCGGCGACTGCGTTAAAATTTTGATTTTTTCGCTCGTCATACTTGCGCTTGCGCTTTTTGTTCCGTACGTTTACGGGGGTGGCGAACCTTTTGCGTTTACTTTCCAAAAATTGCCGCTTATCGGCGACGGCAGCGCAAAAGACGCTTTCGCTACGGAAGTCGGGTATATTTCAAACATTTTACCTTCGCTTAACGAAAGCCAACTGAATTTATTTCAGACGATTTTCACCGTTGCATTTTACGGTTTTTTCGTAATTTTACTTGCCGATATATTATTCTCGTTTATACTTATGATTTTCCGTTCAAGAGTTTTGAGAATTATTTTCAGCGCATTAGGTAAAATTTTCGCCGTTCTTTTGATAGTAATCGCGCTTTGTTCAATACTATTTGTGGCGGTTAACGTATATGCGTCGATTAAAGGCGAAATCGAATTCAACTATATGGTTTTCACAAGCGGTGCTACACCGATGCTTGCAATTTTTATTCTTTCGATAATCACTTGCGTTAAGCAATTTAAGTTTTTCAATAAACCTTACGATCTTAAATAATTTGATTAAAAGTAAAAGCGGACGGCAAATTGTCGTCCGCTTTTTTGTTATTCTTATTAACGAATAAAATTAGTTTGGCTTATGCGCTCGGTTTCGGGAAGACTTACACCTTCCTTTTCACCTGCCTTAATGCACTTAATCATCCACGCCATGTTCCTTGCCAAATTGCGCATGGTTTGCATGCCTTCCTTATCCTGCTCGGCTTCCTTTGCGCTTTTACCGTGAACGTTGTTCCAATAAGTTGAAGAAACGATAGGCATGCGGCTTATGGTAAAATACCTGTTAATTTCATCAAAAGCGGTGACCGTCCCTGCACGCCTTGCGACCGCAACCGTTGCCGCAGGCTTAAATGCAAACGCCCCCTGACTTGAATAAAACATCCTGTCAAGAACGCTTCTTACTACTCCCGTTGCCGACGCATAATATACCGGCGTACCGACGATAAGCCCGTCCGACTGTTTTACTTTTTGAACAAGTTCGTTCACTAAATCGTCTTCAAAAACACACTTATTAAGTTCAACGCACCTTGCACAACCTATACAGTCCCTGACAGGTTTTGCACCGACGTGAATAATTTCAGAATCGATACCGTTTTTAATAAGTTCGTCAGCCACTTCCTTTAATGCCCTTGCAGTCGTACCGTTTACATGAGGACTGCCGTTCAATAAAACAACTTTCATTTTTTCTCCTTTTATTTGATTATAAACGTGATAAAAAGTTTTTTCAAGAAAATTCACAAAAAATAAAATAATTTACGGCTTTTGTTTGACAAAATTTTTTTGATTTACTATAATGATATAGCGTTCTGAAATTAACGTGCTGCTATGGCTCAGTTGGTAGAGCACATCCTTGGTAAGGATGAGGTCACCGGTTCGACTCCGGTTAGCAGCTCCATTTTAAGCCCGTCGGTACTTGATTTGTCCGGTGGGCTTTGTTTTTTACAAATAAACCGTCTTTCGGAAACATTTAGTTTTTACTAAAAATATTATGCGGCGTCCGAACGAAGTACACTTTTCTTTCCCACCAAAACAAAAAGACCGCTAGTTGCGGTCCTTTATTTATTTAAGCATCTTTACGGGGGCGGTAAGACGCTGCTCCGTAAACTTTGTTTACTACGCAGGACTATGCCCCTTTTTACCGCCCGTCAATGGCGTCCGAACGAAGTTCACTCTCTTTCCCCCACCAAAACAAAAAGACCGCTAGTTGCGGTCCTTTTGTTTTGGTGGGGGCGGTAAGGCTCGAACTTATGACCTCATGCATGTCAAGCATGCGCTCTAACCAACTGAGCTACGTCCCCAAGCCACTTTATATTACCATATTTTTTTATTTTTTACAAGCAATATAAAGCGGTTTTTTTATTTTTACGATTTAAATGCTTTCGCTATTGTATCAACTATCGAATTGAGCGGGTTGTTCTTAAACAATGCGTCTATTCCGAAAACACTTCCCTGTATGCTTTGGTAAAAATCCCCTTCTTTTCCGCCGATCAATGCTATTATCTGGAAAACGATAAGGGCAACCGCCGCAAGTGATATAAAGCCTAAAATTCCGCCTAAAACCTTGTTTATTATTCTCATCGGCTTATTATCCATCTCAAAAAACTTCTGGATAATTTTTACAAGTATTTTTCTGAATAAAAGCACGATAAAAAACAGCGCAATCGCAAATACGATAAGGTCGATCCTCACATACAAAAGCGCCTTGCAATACCAACTGCCGTTATCTTTAAGTACACCTACGAACTTATCCAAAAGGTTTTGTACGAACGGAAGTGCCAAAACGATTCCGAACAAAAAGTAGCAGGCGATTATTGCCATTATTTTGCCGACAATACCGCCGGTCAGCAGTCTTAGCGTTTTGCCGAAACCTAACATTATTCCGCCTAAAACGAAAACTACAGAGGCGATTATTGCGACGATGTCAATCGTCAACATTGTTTTTTATACCCTTTTGCTTTTGTCTTCTTCAACGAGTTCGGCAATTATTTCGTCAAGTGATTTTACGCCTAAATCGCCGTTCTTCCTTGAACGAACGGATACCGTTTCGCTCTCCTTCTCTTTATCACCTACGATAAACATATACGGTATTTTTTCCATTTGCGCTTCGCGGATTTTATAACCTATTTTTTCATTTCTTACGTCCGCTTCCGCACGAAGTCCCGCTGCTTTTAACTTTAACACGAGTTCTTTTGCGTAATCTGACGTTCTTTCGGTAAGACTCATTACCCTGACTTGTTCGGGACAAATCCAGAACGGGAACGCTCCACCGTATTTTTCAATAAGGTTTGCAAGCGTCCTTTCATAACAGCCGATTGAACTGCGGTGAATAACGAAAGGATACTGCTTTTCGCCGTTTTCATCGACGTAAGTCATTTCAAACGAGTGCGCCGCCGCAAAGTCCAACTGAATTGTGATAAGCGTATCTTCCTTTCCGTAAACGTTTTTGCTTTGAACGTCGAGTTTCGGACCGTAAAACGCCGCTTCGTCTTCCGCTTCAACGTAAGTTAAGCCGATATCGTCCAAAATCTTTTTCATAAGCGCTTCGGTTTCGTTCCACGCTTTATCGTTGTCGATATATTTATCCTTGTTTTTACCGCGTTTCGAGAAACGGAAAGACACGTCGTCCTTCATTCCAAGACAATCAAGGAAGTAATAACTTAAATCAAGACAACGCTTAAATTCACTTTCAACCTGTTCGGGCGTACAAATGATGTGTCCGTCGGAAAGCGTAAACTGCCTTATCCTTATTAAGCCGTGCATTTCACCGCTCGCTTCGTTACGGAATTCGGTTGCCGTTTCGCTGTAACGACAAGGAAGGTCACGGTAACTTTTAAGTCCGTTTTTGTAAATCTGATACTGGAACGGGCACGTCATAGGACGGAGCGCCATTGCTTCCGGAGAGTTTTCGTCGCCGATTATAAACATTTTATCGCGATAATGATCCCAGTGACCTGAAATTCTGTAAAGGTCGTTTTTAGCCATGTAAGGCGTTCTCGTAATCATAAAACCGCGTTTTTCTTCTTCGTCTTCGACAAAACGCGAAAGAATTTGCAGAATTTTAGCACCCTTTGGCATAAGGATAGGAAGCCCTTGACCTATGACTTCTTCCGTCATGAATATGCCTAAATCACGACCTAATTTATTGTGGTCGCGAAGTTTTGCCTGTTCTAATTTTTCAATATACTCGTCAAGGTCTGACTTTTTGTCGAACGCCGTGCCGTAAATTCTCGTAAGCATTTTGTTCTTTTCGTTTCCGCGCCAATATGCACCCGTTATCGACGTAAGCTTAAACGCCTTTATTTTACCCGTCGAAGGAAGATGCGGTCCGCGACATAAATCCATAAAGTCGCCCTGCTTATAAAAGGAAATTACCGCGCCTGCGGGAAGATCGTTGATGAGTTCCACTTTATAAGGTTCGCAAAAATCTTTTACGATTTTAAGCGCGTCTTTTTTAGAGTAAACCAAACGTTCAATCGGAAGATCGCTTTTAATAATCGCTTTCATTTCGTTTTCGATTTTGATTAAATCATCCTGTGTGATAGGCGTTTTGAATTCTATATCGTAGTAAAAACCGTTATCAATCGTGGGACCTATCGCAAGTTTACTTGTCGGGAATATATTTTTTACCGCCTGCGCCAAAACGTGAGAACACGTATGTCTTAAAACTTGTAAGCCGTCCTTGTCCTTTACCGTCACGATTTCAAGCGAACAATCTTTATCTACGATTGTAGATAAATCGACGAGTTCGCCGTCAACCTTTGCGGCAGCGGCAATTCTGTAAAGGCCTTCGGATAAGTTTTTTGCGATTTCCGCAATGCTTATCGGCGAGTCGTAAACGATTTTCGAGCCGTCTTTTAAAGAAATTTCCATAATACTTTCTCCTTAATTTACAAATAAAAAAACGCCTTACGCAAACTTTTGCGTAAGGACGAATAATTCCGCGTTTCCACCCTACTTGTCGTCGATAATCGGCGACCACTCGATACCGACTTAAAGCGTCGGGCACTTTGCCGATCAGGTGGTTTCGACTGTTTAACGTAGATGCGGACTTACACCTGCCGTCCGTTCTCTTTAATCTCCGAAAAACGCTACTTGTCCTGAACTTAGCAATTATTCTTGTAGCATCATTCTAAACCCGTAAAAGAATTTTGTCAACTGTTTTAGCAGAAATATCCCGGTGAAAAAAATATTCTGTCGGCATAAAAACTTTTTATATACTTTTCATCAGTTTCGGGAAGTTTCCCGTAAAGTTCTATTTCGCCGCACCCCGACAGTAAAACTTCTTTAAGAACGGAAAGTTCCCCGCCCAAAAGCGTACTTTTTTTAAGCCTGCGAAAGTGCGAGTCGTAAACTTTGCCGCAGTCAACGTATACTCTTTTTTTTCTGTTTTCAAGCAGGAAAGTTATAAAATCCTTTAATCCTTCGTTTGGAAATCCGCTCGGAATATACCCTATTATTTCCGCCCACTTTTTTTTGAGCGGTTGCATGCGAAAGTTGTAAACTCCGTCAAGTGCGACCTCATCGTGATTTTTTATTTTATCGAAAGCGTATTTTTTATCGTCGTCAAGGTCTGCGGCGATTATTCCCGCTAAAAGAATTTGCCTTTCTTCTTCGGTAAGCCCCGTCGTTGCGATTTTACCCTTAAAATACTCGTTTTTATAGTTTATTGCGACAACTTCGGCAAGTTTGTCGGCGACTTCCGCACGGACTGTTTCATAATACTCGTTCGGACAATTTAACGTAAACACGCTTCTACCGCCCGCCCTTTTTATTTCGCAAATACTGCCCGTGCCGATAAGCACGTCGTTTAATGCGTCCTTTACGTAGTATAAATTGCTTTCGTTATAATCTCTTTCTGAAACGGTTATCAATGACATATATAGTTTAGTTTACGCTCCGTTCTCTTTTTTATTACGAAAAATTCTTTTATTTACTTTTGACGAAAGCCCTACCGCCGCAACTATTTTGTCTTTTTTCAGTTTATAAACGAGTTTGTATCCTTCGCTTACCATTATAACGCTTGCCGCCGTCAAAAGAATCTTTAACCAACTTAAAACCGATAAAGGAAGTATTCCGAAAACCGTGTACGCCGTTTGAACTATCAAAATCTGTAAAAGTAAAACGCCTGCAAACGTAAACGTCATGATTTTGTTGCCGGAAAGACCTTTAAACACGCTTTCCGTTCCGAGTTTTCGACAGTTGAACGCATTAAACAGTTGGAAAAGAATAAAAAGCGTAAACGCCGAACCTATAACTTCGCTTTTTTTAACGCATAGGTAATTAAACGATATTTGAAGTATTACCGCCGCCGCCGTAAAAACCGCATTTACAAGAATTCTCGCAAGCATCTTTTTGTCGACGATTGCCGCATCCCTTTTTACCGGTTTTTCACGCATGACTTTATCGCCTACGCTTTCAAAACCCAGCGTCAATGCGGGCGGTCCGTCCATAATTACGTTTATCCATAAAAGTCCCAAAGTATTAAACGGACTTTGTATGCCGGTAAGCGCGCAAACGGTTATGATAAAAAGCGAAGATAGGTTGACAGACAGTTGAAAAAGCACAAACCTTTTTATGTTTTTGTAAACGTTTCTACCAAACGATACCGCCCTGACGATAGAAACGAAACTGTCGTCCAAAAGTATTACGTCGGCGGCTTCCTTGGTTATTTCGCTTCCGTTTTTACCCATGGCAACGCCGACGTCCGCCTGTTTGACCGCCGGTGCGTCGTTTATTCCGTCGCCCGTCACGGCAACGACTTCGCCTAAACTTTTAAGTGCCTTTACAACCCTTAATTTGGTTATGGGTGTGCTTCTTGCAACTACCGTAATTTTTGAAAGTGCCTTTTTCAGCGTTTCATCGTCCATTACTTCGATTTCACTTGCGTTTATCACTTGATTTTCGCTGTCGGCAATACCTAATTCCTTTGCTACTGCAAGTGCCGTAACGTAGTTGTCACCCGTAAGCATTTTAACTTTTACGCCCGCCTTTTTACACTCCTTTACGGCGTAAACAGCGTCCTTTCTTACCTCGTCCTTTATTACGGCGTATCCGTCGTAAACGAACCCGTAACCGTCGTCATGGGCAAAGCATAAAACCCTTCTCGCCTTTTTTTGAGCCTTTTCAATACCGAGTAAAATATCTTTTATTACATTTTCATCGGAAAAAACGAGCGAAAGAATTTTTTCCGGCGCACCTTTAATAAGCGTTCTTTTACCCTTTTCAACGCCTATCGTGGTCGTCATCATTTTACTTTTACTGTTAAAAGGCGTTCTCGTAAGCACGGGATATTTTTTCCTGTATTCGGCAACGGTTTTTGCGCTAATAAAAGATAAAAGCGCTTTTTCCGTTCCGCTTCCCGATAACGCTCCGCTTTTAAGATTTGCCGTAGAGTTACAAATAAAATTTTGCAAAACCGTATCGTCTTTTATTTTTTCGGGAACAAGCGCACCGTTTTTGTAAAAATATTCAAGTTCCATTTTTCCCGTTGTGAGCGTTCCCGTTTTATCAGAGCATATAACGGACACCGCACCTGCCGTTTCGGTAGCAATCATCTTTTTTATAAGAGTATTTTCACCGGCGAGTTTTATCATATTAAGCGCAAGCGACACCGCAACGATTGTAGGAAGACCTTCGGGAACTGCCGCAACTATAAGCACTATACACGACACGAATAAATTTTGTATTTCGGAAAAATTTACGGCGTTAGTTAAAATAAGTTTGATAAGTGACACCGCAAATACTAAAACGGCGAAAAACACGCCTATCATCGTGACAGTTTTGCCGAGTTTTGATAATTTTTGTTCTAATGGGGAAGGAACTTTTTTTCCCTGTGTAAGTTCACCGGCTATTTTACCCATTTCGGTATCGTTTCCTATGGCGGTAACTACCGCTTTCCCCTCGCCCGACGAAACGAAAGTACCTGAATACACACAGTTTTTTCTTTCGGCAAGCGGGACGTTTTCGGAAAGTTCAACGACGGTTTTAGACACGGGTGCGCTTTCGCCTGTTAGCGCAGATTCGTCAACGGTCAGTTCGTTTACTTCGATAAGCCTTGCGTCCGCAACCACCTTATCCCCTGATTCCAAAACGAGAATATCGCCAACGGTCAACTCACTTTTTTTAACTACGTTGATTTCGCCTTGACGAATAATTTTTACACCCGCTTCGCCATACATTTTTTCAAGAGCGGAAAATGCTTTTTCTGAACTGCCTTCCATAAAAAGCGTTATAAATACGGAAAGCGACACGGCGGCGACTATTCCCAGGCACTCGGTAAAATCGGCGTCGCCCGTTTTGAAAAACTTACCTATATTCACACCGAAAGTCACAGCAAAGGCAAATAAAAGAATAAGTATCATAGGTTCGGAAAGAGCGTCTCGGATTTTTACGAAAAGCGGGCGTTTTTTTCTTTTACTGATTACGTTTGCACCGTATTTTGAAAGGTTTTTAGAGTAAGTTCCGACATCAAGTCCGTAATTATTTCGGCTGCCGAAAAAATCGAGAGCGTATTCTTTTGGTTTAGCATAAAAATCGGGTTTACTGTTCAACATACTCTTAAAATTATGCCGAGTAATCAATTTATATGATTTAACCGCTTGATAAACACCGCAAAAAGTGATAAAATTTTTTTGGAAAATTTACAGGAGATAAGTTATGAGTGAATTTTACAAAGTAAATATAAACGGTTATGAAGAAGACTTACCCGTTATGCCCCTTCCTTCGGGAATCAAAATTGCATTTTTTAACCTTCACGGCAATCAAAGACTTACAGAGCATTGCGGAAAGGAACTTGCCAAACTTTTGAAAGGTTCAGAAGTGATTATTACAGCCGAATCAAAAGGGCTTCAACTTGCCCACGTTGTCGCAAGGGAAATGGATATGCCCTTCTACGCCGTTGCGAGAAAATCCAAAAAACTTTATATGCAGGACGGCATTGAAGTATCTTACGGATCTTCGATAACAACCGGAAAACCGCAGGAACTTTATCTTTCAAAACACGACGTCGAACTTATCAAAGGCAAAAAAGTCGCTATCGTTGACGACGTTGTGTCAACCGGCGCAAGTCTTGACGGTCTTGTTAAAATCGTTGAAAAAGCGGGCGGCATAGTTTACAAAAAAGCATTCGTTTTGGCGGAAGGCGAATCTAAAAATCTTAAAGACATCATTTACCTTGCAACTATTCCGATTATTAAGTAATAACGCTTAAAACAATGATTATACAAGGCAAAATTTATTCTTTGTCTTGATTGTTTTGTTATTATATTGTATAATAATTTAAATAAAACACTTTTGGGGGCTAACCTATGATTTGTACTAAATGCGGAAAAGAGATTGAGGACAACGCCTTAACTTGTCCGTTATGCGGCGAAAAATTTGAAGAAAATTCCGTATCGGCAGAAACGACTGTAAAGGAAGAACCCGTTAAAGAAGAAAAAGGACTTAAAAGTTTTTCTTTCGTAGCGCTCGCTACCTTTGCAACGCTGATGATTTCACTTCTTTCGCTTGTTGTCGGAATCGTTGTGCTTTTGATAAAACTCGGCAGCGGTATGGGTGACATTTTCTTTGCCTATCTTATGCTTATGATTATTTTCAACGGTTCGTCGATATTCCTTTCCTTGGATACGTTTAAGGTTGAAAAAAGGCTTATGAAAATCAATCGCGAAAGCACCGTTGGCAAAAAGAAAACTCAACCTATGTCTTCCGTTGTAATTGCCGTGGCGGTTTGCGTTCTCGCCCTTGC
>JAXFZW010000013.1:0-2636 GCA_034184645.1 Clostridia bacterium
AACATTGCCTTTTTAGAATATAAAAATAGTGCAACCTTTTGACCGTCACACATACCAAAAAACATATATTAACCCACAGGGTAGTTTATTTTACACATTTCAACCCACCGAGACAAGGTAGTTGGACTAAAAGTCTTCTGACTTTTAGTCCATGTTCTACTATTTTAAGCCAAAAATAGGCACTTTTTAATACTTTTGGTTTCCAAGAGAATTTTTATATTACCAAAAAATACTTTCTAACACACTTCTATCGTATTAGACAAAAACTAGGCTGTGGTGGGATTTGAACCACAAAAACGATTTTAAAAAATTCAATAAAATACTTATGATTTTAACTATTCAGTCCCCAAAAAATCCCCAAAAAGACTATTTAATTACTTTTCAATAATCACTCAAATAAGTTGCGTGACGGTATTATATATTAAGTATTGACCTTTTTCGTTCGGGTGTATTCCGTCGGAACACATTAAATCGCCGAAAAATTCGCTCTGTAAAAACGCCCTTCTTAAATCTATCAGTTCTATATCGTTTTTTATAGCCACTCTTAAAAGCACGTCGCTGAATATTTCATGATGGCGATAAATCATATTTATGTCCCCATGAAAGAAATCGAGCACCGTTTGACCGTTTACGATTTTTGAAATTACGTTATAAAAATAGCGTTCGCTGCTTATGGGCGTGATTGTGCAAAAATAAGTTTTTACTTTGGCGCGGTTAAGTTTATTTACAATCTCGTTTAAGTCGTCGCCGAATTCTGCAACGGTCGTTTTAGGATGATGCGGCGAATCGAACGATGCGACAACTTTTTTCCAGTCGTAGTCGGCGTCGTTACCGCCGAGTTCTAATACCGCAACGTTATCTTTATCGTCGGGCAAAGTTTCAATATACTTGTCTATAATTTTTCTGTCGGCAAATTTTTTTAACGATAACCCATACACCGACCGATTATTTATATTAAGTCCGTAGTTTTTGTTCAGTAATGCCACGGCGTTATTTTTTATTATTTCTATCTTTCCATTGTCGGTACAAATACCCTTGCCGACCGAATCGCCGAATAACGTAATATTCGTTTCCGTCATAGTTTGCTCCCGTTTTTTTGATACGTTTTAATCGTATTATAAAAACGAATTATTTGCAACCTATCTTTATATCTTGGCGTTCTAATTATACAAATAGTTTCGGTAGAACGATTTCCGCCTTATCTACCGTCGGTAGAATTGACTTTATATAATTTTTAAGTTATATTTTATGGTCGATTAAAAGTTCGTCATCAAGCAACGTATTGCAAAAATGTAAAAGTTCGGATTTGGAATACGGTTGTTTATTGTCTATCCAGTCAAGTCCTATTAAAATAAGTCCGCCGGTAAAAAAACTTGCGATAACTTCGACGGGAATCTTATAATTTTCGTTAAATTTATTTTTACCGATCAAATAAGCCGCGCTGCGCTTTATGGTTTCGAGAAATGAAATTATCATTTTATCCGAACAGTTTTTTCTTATTTTTACAATTTTGTCGTTGTTTTCGACAAGGAAATCAATAACGCACCCGATAAGGCTCATATACATTTCCTTGCCCGACACGAATTCGGAATTTTCTATGCTTTTTTCAAAGAGTTCTTCCTGAATTCCGTCAAGGGTGTAATTAAGCAGATCTTCTTTATCTTTGAAATGATTGTAAAAAGTCGCTCTTCTGACCATTGCTTTTTCACATATATCGTTTACGGTTATCTGTGAAAAATCTTTTTCCGCCATAAGGTCAAAAAGAGCGGTGCTTAAAAGTTTTCTCGTTCTTATTACGCGTAAATCTTTTTTGTCTTCGTTTTTAGTGATTATTTTCATTTCGATACTCCGTCGTTTTTTGGACGAATTTTAAAAAATGTCCATTATTTTACTATTGTAATCTTTGTGTAAATTTTTGCGTTTGCTTTTTTATAAAATATAGCATATACTTTTACTGTTGTCAAGAAAATATATATTTGTCCAAAAAATCAAGGAGACAGAAATGAAGGAAATCGAAGTAGAACGTTTAACGAAAGATTACGGATACGGCAGAGGTGTTTTCGACGTTTCCCTTACGGTAAATCACGGAGAGGTGTTCGGGTTTTTGGGACCGAACGGTGCGGGCAAATCCACGACCATACGACATCTTATGGGTTTTTCCAGACCGCAAAGCGGACATACGAGAATTTTCGGAAAAGATACGTTCGGGCATTATACCGAATTTATGGATAAAGTCGGTTATTTGCCGGGAGAAATCGCTTTGCCGGCGGGACTAACTGGGTACGAGTTTCTCGATATGATGAAGAAAATGAAAAAGTGTACGGACGAAAAATACATAAAGTATCTGATGGATGCGTTTGAACTCGATCCGAGCGGAGAAACCAAGCGTATGAGTCTCGGCGTAAAAAGAAAACTCGCCGTCGTCGTTGCGTTTATGAACGATCCCGAAATACTGATTTTAGACGAACCAACAAGCGGCTTGGATTTAAAAATGCAACAACGGTTTATCGAGTTTATAAAAGAAGAAAAGTCGCGCGGAAAAACCATATTGCTGTCAAGCCATATTTTCAGCGAAGTGGACGCGACGTGCGACAGGATAGCCATTATAAAGGATGGGAAGATCGTTTCGGAGTTTA
>JAXFZW010000014.1:0-4013 GCA_034184645.1 Clostridia bacterium
CACGCCTGTACGCTCCTTATTGCCGTTGAAATAGCCGAACTCATCGGTGGCTCCGACATATACACACTCGTTGTCGGAAGTGGTAATAGGCAGCACCGATACGGTAGTTATAAGTGCGTCCGTAATTCCCGGAAACGAAAAGTTTATTTACGGGGTAATCAATAATTTATATAGGCTTGGTGCGGAAGTAATTTACGAATCGCTTGAACCCATCCACGTTTCGGGGCATGCTTGCAAAGGCGAACTCAGGGTTATTCACACGCTTTTAAAACCTAAATTCTTTATACCTGTACACGGTGAGTATCGTCATCTTAAAAAACACGCCGACCTTGCCGAATCGCTCGGCATAAAAAAGGGAAACGTACTTATTGCCGAGATAGGCGACACGGTAGAACTTGACGGCAAAACGATGAAGTTCGGCGAAAAATTTACAGCAGGCAGCAAATTCGTCGACGGACTCGGCGTAAACGGATCGGACAGTTTTGTTTTAAGGGACAGAATACATCTTTCCGAAGACGGTTTAATCGTTATCGTCGTAGGCGTGTCCGAACTTTCAGCCGAAGTGACTTCGCTTGAAATGGTAAGTAAAGGTTTATCTCTTGCGGACGGTTTTATCGAAGAGGCAAAAGCAAATCTTTCCAACTCGTTAAAACAAGTTGATTTAAGGGCGCTTAAAGACGAAACGGAACTTTCTTCCGTAATACGCAGAAGTCTTAAAAACTTAGTATTCAAAGCGACGAAGAAAAATCCGATGATACTGCCCGTCGTAATGGTAGTGTAATGGATGAAAGAATAGTAAAACTGCGCGAACTTGCCAAAAAAAACGGCGAACCGGTGCTTCGCGACAAGTCCATTGAAATTTTACTTGAAAAAGTAAAAAAAAGTAAGCCTGAAAAAATACTTGAAATAGGCGTAAACGTGGGGCTTACGGGTATTTCAATGTTGCTTGAAAGCAAAAGTGCGTCACTTACGGGTATTGAAATCGACGAACAAAAAATAGCCGCCGCCTACGAAAATTATAAAACTTTCGGTGTTGAAAAAAGGGCGAAAATTTTTTTGGGCGACGCAGGGGAAATAATACCTATGCTATCGGGCGAGTACGACTTTATTTTCCTTGACGGACCGAAAGGTCATTATCACGAGTATCTTCCCGACTTATTGCGTGTGTTAAAAGTCGGCGGAACTCTTTTTGCCGACAACGTTTTGTTTCGCGGATACGTGGGCGGAAAAGTCAAAACCCCGCACAGATTTATGACTGCAAGGCATAGCCTTGAAAAATTTATTAAGGGAATAACCGAAAATCCTGATTTATCAACTCAAATTTTAGATATTGAAGACGGAATAAGCATTACGGAAAAGATAAAATGAAAAAAATCGAACTTTTAGCCCCGGCAGGGGATTTCAACAAACTTAAAACTGCGTTTTACTACGGTGCGGACGCCGTATACGTCGGCGGTAAAACGTTCAGTCTTCGCTCGCAAGCGGGCAATTTTACCGACGACGAATTAAAATCCGCCGTAAATTATGCTCACTCGCTCGGTAAAAAAATATACGTAACCGTAAATATATTTGCTAAAAATTCGGATATAGCGGCGGCGGAAGAATATTTTAAGTTTTTAAGCGAAATCAATCCTGACGGGGTTATAATTTCCGACCCCGGACTTATTTTCGTTGCAAAAAAAGTGGCGAAAAATCTAAATATAAATCTTTCTACGCAGGCGAACACTCAAAACTATTCGGCAGGGCTTTTTTGGAAGGAACAGGGCGTAAAAAGGCTTATTTTGGGAAGGGAACTTTCATTTTCGGAGATAAAGGAAATCGCACAAAAAACGGGTATGGAAATTGAAACCTTCGTACACGGTGCAATGTGCATTTCATACAGCGGAAGATGTCTTCTTTCAGACTACCGTGCGGGAAGGCCGAGTAATCGCGGCGAGTGCGTTCAGGCGTGCCGCTGGAATTATGAAATAAGGGAAAAGGGCTCTGACGGCGCATATATGACTATGGAAGAAGACGACAGGGGCACGTATATTCTTAACAGTAAGGATTTGAACCTTATCGATTACATAGACGAACTATATAAAGCAGGCGTATGTTCGCTTAAAATAGAAGGGCGGATGAAAACGGAATACTACGTCGCAACCGTCGTAAATGCTTACAGAAGGGCTATTGACGAATATTATAAAAAGGGCGAAGAGTATAAGAAAGACAGAACTTTCTTTAATGAACTTGAAAAAACCGCTCACCGTGAATTTACTACCGCATATTTTAACGGGGAAAACGACCGCACGGAAAATTTTGACGACAGTCAAAGCAAGGGAACTTATAAGTTTATCGCAAACGTATTAAAAGACGCCGACGGCGAGTGCGCCGTTATTGAAATGCGAAACCGTTTTAAGGTGGGCGACGTTTTGGAAGTGCTTTCCCCAAGCAATGCTTTTCTTGAAAAAATAACGGTCGGGAAAATGCTCGACGAAAAAGGCGAAATTGTAGAAGACGCAAAAATAGTCCAGCAAAAAATAAAACTGTTTACAAACGTAAACCTTAAAGCAGGGGATATTTTAAGAATAAAAATATAACGGAAAATAAAAAACCGCCGCTCCGTTTCGGAGCGGCGGTTAAATTTTTAAAATCAGTTATTTCCGAAAATCGCAACCAAGGTCTTAATAACACAGTCTTTCATATATTCGTAATCGATATATTCGTGTTTGTCGAAAACAACTTCGTGCGAAAACGACTGAATAATGTCCATTGCGTAATGTATTTTTTCAAGCGGATGTTCTATTTCTTCGCCGACTTCTTTAAGTGCGTCCGCAATTCTATACGTTATCTGGTCTTCAAGCGACAAGAACTCCGCACCGACCGCTTCGTCGCTGCTTGAAAGTGCGTGCAACGCTTCGTGTATTTTGCCGTTCTTTTTGTGAGTTTTGATGGTAAGTTCTAAAACCGCAGTCGCAAGTGCCTGGTAGTCAACGGGTGAAGAAAGTTCCTTAAAAACGTCCAAAATAGGCTCTAAAACCTTATCTATGTAAATTGACAAAACGGAAATAAGAATATCTCTTTTGTCGCGAAAATACCCGTAAACTATACCTGTGGAAACACCAGCGCGCTTTGCAATTTCCGCAGTGTTTGTTCCGTAGTAGCCGACTTCGGAAAAAAGTTTATAGCCGGCTTCGATGATGCGGTTCTTTTTTTCGATGGAGCGTTCCTGCTGTGGTTGTCTGACTTCTTTTTTCATAATAGTAAAATTATACAATAAATAATCGCATATTGCAAGTTTTTTTGTTTTTTGAAGTAAAAAGTATTTGACTTTTAAAAAGGGGGAAAAGGGAAATAATTACTTAAAAGCACAACTTTTTCGATTATTTTGTTTTGATGTACATTTTCTCGGACATTAAATATTGTATATATAAATTATAAGGCGAACGCTTGAAAAAAAACACAATATATGGTAGAATATTAAATGCTTAATACAAATTTTGGAGTTACTATGTCAAAAAACAACTACAAGGCGGAAGACATTAAAATTCTTGAAGGACTTGATGCGGTGCGTATGCGCCCCGGTATGTATATCGGGACGACAAGCGTAAGGGGACTTCACCATATTTTATGGGAAATCGTAGATAACGCCGTCGATGAAGCGGCAAACGGATATGCCGATAAAATACAAGTGGTATTATATGCCGACGGTAGTGCGTCGGTTGAAGATAACGGCAGGGGAATTCCCACCGATATTCACTCAAAAGCAGGCGTTTCGGGCGTGCAGGTAGTATTTACGCAACTTCACGCAGGCGGCAAGTTCGACTCTGAAAATTATAATTATTCGGGCGGACTTCACGGCGTAGGTGCGTCGGTCACCAACGCACTTTCAAGTTGGCTTAAAGTTGAAGTTTATAAAAACACCGTCTATTCGATGGAGTTTAAAAGTTATGAAGATAAGGCTACGGGTAAAATAAAGTCAGGCGTTCCGGTCGCCCCGCTTAAAAATACCGGCGTAAAGACAAAAAAGAAAG
>JAXFZW010000015.1:0-3671 GCA_034184645.1 Clostridia bacterium
GTAAGGCAACGGACTCTGACTCCGTCACTTCGTTGGTTCGAATCCAGCTACCCCTGCCAAAAGCTACAATATATTGTGTTTTCCGTCAAAATCGCACTATATATTGCAGCTTTTATTTTTTTAAATTTTCAAGACTTGGGAAAAAGTTGGGAAATTTTTTGCAAAATCCTTAGGAATAATTTACCTTTTCCGCCTCTTTTAGTTGAAACGCCCACGAAAAATCGGTATATCCCCTATCAACCTTTGACGCTTTTACCGACTTGTCTTCTTCGTGGCCGTCCCACAGCATTACGATTTCCGGATTTACTCCGCATTCTTTACAACGAGTAACGAAAGTATAGCGTAATTCGTGCGGGTGATGATTAGGTAAAATCTTTTTGAAGACGTTGGATAGAGTGTTTAAGTTTACCGTTTTAGCGGCATTAAAGTCGATGTTCTGAAGGAACTTTTTAACTTCAGAAGTGAAAGGGATTCGCCTTAAAACATTGTTTCTGCCTAAAAGCGTTTTTGACGTTACTACCTCGATACTGTCGTCAAAAACTTTTATCGTTTGCAACTCGCTTTTTCTTAATCCGAAAAACAAAAGCACTAATAAGGCTGAAGTTACTCGCCTATCCTTGCCGGCGATACAATAATCCGTCAATGTCTTTTCTTCTTCAGGCGTTAAACAATGCCCCTTTTTCGGTTCGTAATACGGTAAAACAATTTTTTTCATTGGTGAAACGAAATTAAAATCGTCGCAAGCCAGGTCAAAAATACACTTTAGAATCAAATATATTTTACCCGCCGTTTTAAGTCTCCCGGTATCAATAAATTGGAATAAGTAGTCCTGAACCTTTTGTCTTGAAATATCGTTGATAAGGCAATTCGAGAACTGCGGAATCAGATCCTTGTTGACAATTCTTTCATATTCGGCGTAAGTGGACGGTTTAACCGTTCTTACCTTTATTTGGAGCCATTCGGCAGCGCATTCCTTGAAGAACGGTATTCTCTTTTTTTCCGGCGCTTTATCGATTTCGCTTAACCGTCTGATAAATTTTGATTTTGCTACTTCAAGATTTTTACTTGCAGCTGAAATATGATAACCGTTAATCTGACAGCGGATTTCGTATGTTCCATTAGGTTTACGTCGGACGCTTGCAAATCGTCCTGACGTAAAAAGTTTTTTAATTTTCTTCGGCAATTTTTCGATCTCCTTTGTTGTAAATAAATTTTCGCCGAAGTTCTTTTCATTAAGTTGTAAAACTGCATTTTCCTGCCGTTCGGCAGGATTATAAGCCGGTTCGGGATTATCCGCCATAGCTTGCGCTGCGCCGATTACTTTTGCCAGCGCCTCGAGAACGAAATTTAAACTATCAATAAGGTTGTGCATGTCCATATTTTTAGCATAGCACGACCTTATTTTTTTGACTTAATACACCCTTTAATTAAAAAATTTCAAAAAATAGCGTATAATTACTAACAAAAATTTTTTAATTACAAAATAATTAGTTCGTTTCGTCCGGATTTTCTTTTTTAACTTCAAGTGCCGGTTTGTCTTTGGCGTTAAGTGGAGAAACTACTTTTTCGCCAAGTTCCTTTTCGTAACGTTTTCTCGTATCCCCGGCAAATGCACCGCCGCGTTTAGCTATTTTTTTATTTTCGTTGAAGGTTTCAGGCTTTTCCCGTTTTGAAAGTGCCGTAGTCGTTACTTCGGCAAGCATATTCAAAACGAGCTCGATGTCTGTCATATTATCGCGAAGGTTTTCTTTCTTCAACCCTTTAAGCGCTTTGTATTCTTTAACAGAGAGTCCACTCCAGGCCTTAGTCATTTCATCGGTAAGTATTGCGTACTCCTTGCCTTCTTTTACGCCACGGTCTTTCCACTCATCGGTCAGTTTTTTTCGCATTTCAATGGTTTGTAGCCGTTGATTTATCCAACCATCGGAATAACCTTTCGCACGGTAAAAGTCCGCGCCGCGCCGAATAGCTTTTTCCGGATCGGCTATCTCGTCAAGCCGTTCGGCGCCGACATTTGCAAGCCAGATCTTAAACGGTTCAGCTTTTGGTGACGGGATAGACTGAACAAGACGCAGCACGCCTTTTGTATCGAGACAGTCGGTAGGATAATTTTTACCGTCAAGCGGAGACGGCAATTTCAGTTGGTAACAAATTGATACCAACTCACTTCCTTCGGCATTTAACCTTCCTTTTAATACTTTCCAGTATTTACGCGCTCCGTCATAGTCTTTTTCAGTTAAGACAGAAACTATGTCGACGACGGAAAAATAATAATCTTCCTTTTCCGTATCCCAGACGGTCCGCACTTGTTTGCTTTCAAAAATTTTAACTTTGTTTTCCATAATTTTTTAACAGGCGTATTTTCAAAAGACTATCCTTTTGACTTTATAATGATAAAAATCAAAACCGCAATGACTAAAATTATACTTTCAATTAAACGACTACGGTTTCTGCGCTTCCTTTTTAACTCTTTTTCTATTCTCTTTTGTTCTGCCGGATCTTCTTTTACGTAAACGACTTCCTTTATAATTTGCGGCTGTGGTGGCGGTGGTGTCGGAGCTGACTGTTGTACCGGCGGTGTTGGTGGCGCCGGCGGTTCAGGTTTTTTATAACGTTCGTTGACGGAGTTGCAGTAAGGACAACGTTTATCGCTTTCTTCGATATGCGCCCCGCATGAAGTACATTTCATAGTTTCCCCCTTTAGTTTGCCATTGCATAGCAATATCCGATGACTTTACTTTGTTTTACGGCGTCGAGCTTACGGAAATTGAATAAAAGTTCGTTTTCGGAAGCCGTTAAAGCGTTGTTTTCTCTCTTAATAACCCCGAGTTCATCGGTTCTGCCGACAAGATAGTCGATAGACAAGTCAAAACAGTCAGCAAGCTTAATCAATTCTTCTATTGCTGGCTTAGAACGATCATGTTCCCATTCATATATTAAACTTGCAGAAACATTTAACTTTAAAGACAAATCTTTTGCGGTCAAATTTTCGTTTTTTCGAGCATTCCTAATTATTTCACCTATCATATTTATCTCCTTAAAAAAATTTTACAGATAATTTGTGAAAAATTGTTGCAATCGCAGTAATTCTGTGATAAAATAATTAAAAATTACAGATTGACTGTGATTTATTTTAAGGGAACGAAAAAAATTATGTAAAAATCAGCACGGAAGACAAGTTTTTTATAAAAGTGCGCAAAAAGTTGCACTCGTTCCCAAAACTTAACGCTTCCGTGCTGTTTTTTAATCAAAAAAATAAAAAAGGTCGGAAAAATTAAAAAAGGGCAACCGAAGTCGCCCTAAAAAGTTTTTCGTTCCCTTAAAAATGAGTTTGGCTTGGCTTATTGCCTAACCGTGTCGATAGTTTCGGCAAAAAAATTAAAAACAATCGCCACTAACTTAATCGGAACGTAGATAACGTTAAGTAAACACTTACCGCTTAATACGATTCCAGAAAGAAACTTATCTTTCATTTATATACCTCCTTGTTTTGATTTCCAAAGGTATTATATCACGAAAGTTTAAGTAATTCAATGAGCCAAACAACTTGTTTGCCCTATCTCCAACAGGGGGTAGGGAATGCAACTAAACGGCAAGCGCCGTTAAAAATATCAACAATTATCTTCGGCTTATTGCCTTACTGTGTCAATCATTTGAACGATACTCGTTAA
>JAXFZW010000016.1:0-11342 GCA_034184645.1 Clostridia bacterium
CGATGACACTTGAATATCATTATTATTAGATATCGCACAACATATATGTTCTTTTTCTAAATTTTCTTTTGTTACTTGAATATACTCCATACTTATACTCCTAAATTAATCTTTCAAACATTCAATCGGAATAACTAAAACTCCGTCTTACTTCAATGAAATTTAACACATTTGAGGGCAATCATTTAACACATTTGAACATTTTAAATATTTTGTTTTTGGCTGATATGTTCTTATGCTCAATATAGTTGTAACTATAAAAAGTTAGCTTTAGTGCTGACAAGTGCCTAAAATATGTTTCCTAAAACATCTCGTTTTTTTGTTACAACCCTAAACCGACACTACTTAAATGCTGACAAACTTTATATTTCAATTAATGACAATTAGACTCTAATTCTTTAAAATATAGTAAAAATGCCTTAAAATATACCATTTAAACTCTATTTTTGGCTATTTTGGATTATTTCCTTGTCAGCAAACAAACTGTTTCAACATGGGGCGTTTGAGGAAACATATCAAACGGCGTTACGGATTCGATTTGATATAATCCGTCTGAGTATTCGCTTTTTTCAATACCCTTTTCTCCAAATTTAAGAGAGCCGCACAAAACACCTACGTCCCTTGCAAGCGTTGACGGCATACACGATACGTAAACGATTCTTTCCGGCTTTGATTCAAGTATAGATTTTAATACTTTTTCATCGCAACCCTTTCTCGGCGGATCGAGTAGCATTGCCGTTTTTCCTGAAACAGATTTAATAAGTTCAGGCAAAATCTCCTCTGTTTTTCCGCAATAATTCTTTATATTATCACTTAACCCGTTAAACCTTGCCAAATCGTCGGCGCAATCGACCGCTTCCTTTACGATTTCAATTCCGTAAACCTTTTTAGCTTTTTTAGCAATCATTGCCGTTGTAATTCCTGCGCCGCTATATGCGTCAATAACTATTTCGGGAGAATCTTTTAAAACTTCATTTACCGCTTTTTCATAAAGTTTTTTACATACACCGTCGTTAACTTGCAAAAAACTTCTTACTCCGGACTTAAATTTTACACCGTTTAACTCGTTTTCAAAAGATTCTTGCCCGTAAATTTTGATAAATTTTTCACCGTAAATTACGTTATTTTCATTATTATTTACGTTAAGATATAAAGAATATTTATCAAATTTTTCGTTTAATAGTTTAATTAACAAATCTTTATGCGGCAAGATTTCAGACGTACAAACGACTGTAATAAAAAGTCCGCCTGCTTGTTTAACCGTAATTTCCCTAACGAGTCCTTTTTTGCTTATCGGGTCAAATGACGAAACTCCGTTAAGCGACAAATATTTTTTAAAAACCTTTATAATTTCGGCAGTCCACTCGGGATTTATCGGGCAATCTTCTATCGGAATAATCCTGTGTGAATTTCTTGCGTAAAAACCTATCGTATTCACCCCGTTAACGCATTGTACGGGAAGTTGAAGTTTATTGCGGTAACCATAGACTTTATCCGACGGAACGGTTTCATTCACTTCTACATTTAGAAGAGCCACTTTTTTGAAAGCGTTTTGCACGTTTTGTCTTTTAACTTCAAGCGTTTTTGAATATTCTACGTGTTGAAAAGAACACCCGCCACACTTACCGAATACAGGACATTTAGGAGAAACCCTGTAAGGAGAATTCTCAAAAACAGATAAAAGTTTTCCGTACGCAATGTTTTTATCGACCTTTAAAACCTTAAAATCGACTTTTTCGTTCGGTATTGCAAAAGGAACGAAAACAACTTTATCTTCGTAGTGTATTACGCCTTCGGCGTTTGAGCCGAAATCGTCGACAACGCCCTGATAATCGCAATTTTTTTCAATCATAACCTATTTTTTTATAACTTTACCTAAATACCTGTTAATTAAAATTCTTGCGCTGAAAACAAACCTGTCAAACAAAAAATAAACTATTACGCCTAAAACAAATAAAACAATATAAATATTATCAACAATAAACTCAGGTAATCCTTCAAGAATATTTTTCATAATAAGCGTATAGTAAAAATAAGTTCCGTAAGTTGCGGCAATACACCAAATTAAAGATAACACGATAAATAATATCCTATTAAATTTCTTATCTGCCGACATACACATTAAAAACGGATATAATCCGAAAAACCCGAAAAATAAAGGAAAAACAAGCGATAAAAAGTTAAATTGCGATATAATAAACGCAAGGGCGCCCCCTGCCAAATAGGTCAAAAAGCACCCAAGATAAGATTCATAATAAATAGGCAATAAAACAAATATCGACGCAATAATAACCGCCAAAAGGTCAATAAACTCAATATACGCACCTAAGGTCAAAAAAAGTGCAACAAATGAAGCGGAAATCGCCGAAAGAGTCAAAACCCTTGTTTTCATATTAAACTATCTGCAACATCCATTGCAAAGCATATTTAAGCAGCACCACGTAGCGCAACAATCCGCCATGCTTCCGCATTCATCACCACCCATTTGGCGATTACTGCCGTTTGTCGTGGAATAATTAGCGTTGCCCGAGTGAAATTGCGCCTCGGCATAATTGATTTTAGCCTTTAATTTTTCGTACGCATCCTTGTATTTTGCATTATTTGGATCAATACTTAAAGATATTTCGAGTTGTTTTTTACTTTCATTTATCCAATTTTTTTTGTAAAAAATAACTGATTGTAAATAATGCCACTCAGCATCCCTTTCCGAAAAAGAGTCCAACTTACTTTGCGCATCATCGAGTTTTCCGCTTTTTATCAAGTCAGAAATATCGGAATACGAACTTTTTTCATTTCCGTTCGATTCAAACAATCTTGAATTTTTAATTTCTTCATATGCGGTTTCAAGACGAGTTAAATTTTTAGCCGCAATATTACCGGCTTCGCCCTCCAAAAACCTATCCTGCTGATATTTTGCCTTTAATGTGGCATAAGCATTTTCAATTTCAGCATCGGTAGCATTTTCGGTTAATCCTAATACTTCATAGAATTCGCGCATTTTTTATTCTCCAAAATATTTTTTGTTTGCAACCATAATCCGTCGCAAAGAATGTTTTTTATTAAATCGCTGTTAAAATTATAATTTATTTCATTAGACAAAGTGTTTATGTCAGACAAAATTTGACCAAAAAACGATTGTAATTCAAAAGACTTTTCCTTAATAAGCATTTTTTTATCTTTAACGTCACCGTAAAGATTTACAAATACGTTAAAAGTATTCTTTCTTTTATCCTTATCAAAATCGTCAACCGCATCAATTAAGTAAATCCATTTCCCTATATTGTAAAAAAGTCGTTTTACTTGCTCGGTTGCCTTTTCCCCCAATAATTCGCCGGCGCAACTTTGAAGCATTTTTCCAAACGGGTCAGCAGACATATCAACGCTGTCCCCACCTGTTTTCTCATATTCCCTTAAAGCCTTGTAATTACCCTTTACAATTGCGTCAAGTCTCGGTTCTTTTCGCCGTGCACGTTTATACGCCTTATTAAAAATTTTTCTTTTAATCTTCCCCTTCCCTTCGTCAATCACGTCGTCGGAAAGTTTATAGTATGCAAGAATTATGTTAAGTGCTGCAATTTTATTTGTTATTTCATCTTGTTCGACAACAGGACGACGCACAAACCAATGTATAATGCAACGTTGCTTTTTTATTTTAACGTCCTTACCTAAAACGTTATGACAAAATATTGATAAAAAAGTTAAATCGTAATTAAGCGTAAAGCGTGACAAATTCCCGCAGGTTTTACCCATGCTTTTACAAAGTCCACAATACATTGACTTATAAAGCACCACGTCTTTTACGTATAAATTCGGAATATTTGTCCTGACGTAGCCGAACATTAAAACGTTCCTTTGGGAATAAGCCCGACCTTTTTATAAACCTTTGATAACGTTCTTTGCGCTATACGATTTGCTTTTTCGGCACCGTTTTTAAGCACTTCGTCAATATATGCCTTATCTTGCAAAATTCTATTCTTTTCCTGACGAATAGGTTCGGTCTTTTCAACGACTGCTTCACCGACTTTAATTTTAAAATCGCTGTACCTTGCACCCTCGAATTCTTTTTCGGCATCCGCAACATCAATTCCTCGAAAAGCCGAATATATCGTCAAAAGATTACTGATTCCCGGTTTTTCCTCAGAATAAATTATCTTATCGTCACTATCTGTTACTGCCCGTTTAAATTTACGCATGATAGTATCGGGATCGTCGTTAAGCGATATAAATCCGTTGATATTTTCGTCCGATTTACTCATTTTTTTGGTAGGATCGGATAAACTCATTATCCTTTTTGCGGCATTTTTATTAAAAAAACCTTCAGGAACAACAAACGTTTCACCGTATCTGTTGTTAAACCTGATCGCAAGGTCCCTTGACATTTCAAGATGTTGTTTTTGGTCCGCCCCGACAGGGACAAGCGCCGCTTTATATAAAAGAATATCCGACGCCATTAAAACGGGATAATCCATTAAACCCATATTAACGTTATCAGCATGGCGTGCGGTTTTATCCTTAAACTGAGTCATACGAGAAAGTTCGCCCGGATAAGTCAACGTATTCAAAATCCATGTAAGTTCGGCGTGCGCAGGCACGTGAGACTGTACGAACAAAATTGATTTTTCGGGATCAATTCCGCAGGCAAGATATAGTGCGGCAAGTTCGTATGAATTTTTGCGAAGCGTTGCGGGGTCTTGCTTTACCGTAAGCGTATGAAGGTCGGCGAGCGCAAAAATCCCGTTATAATCTTCTTGCAAAATCCCGAAATTCCTTAACGCGCCTAAATAATTGCCTATCGTCAATATGCCGCTTGGCTGAATTGCGCTGAATAAAACTTTTTTATCTTCCATATTATAATGATTCCGTTAATTGTTTTTATTTATTTTATCGACAAATTCATTAACTGCCGAAAGAGTTTCCGTTCTGTCAATAACAGACAAAAATCTTTTTTCTTTAACTTTGAGTAATGAAATTTGCTCGGGTATTTCAAGCGCGGTTTCTTCCGAAAGTTTTTCTGCCGCCTTAAAAGCATCGCTGAGTTTTTTACCGCTTATTGCACGGTAAACGTTTTGTGAAAACTTAAACGGACTTGCCGTCGACAAAACCACACAAGGATTTTGTGAATTTGTATATGCTGCATAGCCGTCTGCACAGCAAACAGCAACAGCAGTATGAGGATCGAGAACGTAACCGAACTCATCAAAAAAACTCGAAATTGTATCAAGACACTCGTCTTCATCGCAAAAATCAGCGTAAAATTCGCCATCTAAAATTGATTTTTCCTTTTTACTTACCTGATATTTTGAGAACTGTTTCAACTCATTCATGCGTTTTTCGGTAAGCGAAGCGTCTCTATCGCAAATTTCAAACAAAAGTCTTTCAAGATTGCTCGAAACAAGTATATCCATAGAAGGCGACATGGTTTTATAAAATTCTCTGTTCGAGTCATATTCTCCCGTAGAGAAAAACTCTGTCAAAACGTTGTTACTGTTTGACGCACAACAAAGTTTACCTATCGGAAGTCCCATTTTCTTTGCGTAATAACCTGCAAGAATATCACCGAAATTTCCGGTAGGAACGACAAAATCAATTTTATCACCCATTGCAATTTCGCCGGATTCTACAAGATCGAGATACGCAGAAAAATAATAAGTAATTTGTGGTGCAAGCCTACCAAAGTTAATTGAGTTCGCGCTAGATAAAACAATACCCTTTTCTTTAAGCTCGGCATTTACGTTTTTATCAGAGAAAATCTTTTTGACGGCAGTTTGACAATCGTCAAAATTACCTTTAACGGCAACAACGTTTACGTTTGCGCCTTCCTGCGTGCACATTTGAAGTTTTTGCATATCCGAAACACCTTCGCTCGGATAAAAAACCATAATATAACAACCGTCTTTATCGCGGAAACCTTCAAGCGCAGCCTTACCCGTATCACCGCTTGTCGCAACTAATATAAGTATTTTTTCCTTAATACCGACAATATCAGCCCCTTTACGAAGCAGATACGGCAAAAGAGTCAACGCAACATCCTTAAACGCAAGCGTAGGACCGTGAAAAAGTTCAAGAATATAAAAACCATCATCCGTTTTTACAACCGGAACTACGTCTTCATCGTCAAACTTTGAATAAGCATCCTTACATGCCGATAAAAGTTCAGCCTTGTCATATTCTTCAAGATATTTTCCGAGAATAAAAGCCGCCCTTTCGGCATAATTCATTTTAAGCATTTTATCAAGGTCGTTTGACACGTTCGGAAAAGTTTCCGGCACGAAAAGTCCGCCGTCCGACGCAAGTCCCTTAACGATTGCCTCCGCCGCATTTTTTGCAACGTCTTTACCTCTGGTGCTTAAAAATTTCATAATTCAATAAAATTTCCTTATAAAAGAATTAGTCGGAAGATACTCTTCCGACTAATATTTTACACTATTTTATATATAAAAATCAACTTAATCAATATACTTTAATATAAAATCAGGTAAATCTTCTTTCGATGCGCTGCAAGTCAAAATGAATTTAACGTTAAAGTCTTTTTCAAGCTTTTCCATAGCGGCGAATATGTTGCCGAGTTCCGCAAGCGGTTTACCGGTGATTCTTGCAATGCCGTCTATGTAAATAAATTCATTATCCCCGTTTGCAGCAACGATTCCCTTAATAAAACCACGGAAACCGTCCTGTCCTTGAATTGCGAATTGAGTTACGTCCAAAAGGCGGATTTTAAATGTCAAGTCGTAAGTATATTTGTTAGTATCGGTGATAAAAACAACGTGTCCTTTTGCCGTTTCAACTGTCTTATTTGCATCGTCGATTATCGCCTTTGTTTTGCCTGTTCCTTTGGGTCCGTAATAAATTTTCATAAAATAAAATGTCCTCCAAACGTTTTACTATATTTATTGTATAACAAAAATATATAAATTTCAATAGGTTTTTAAATTTATTCTGCGTATAGAAGCAATTTTTTATGGAATTCTTGATCGCAATTATTGAGCATTGAATCGAGTTCGTCGTCGCCCATAATACTGCATCTGCCGTTTGCGTATTCGGCGTCAACCATTTCCTTTATCTTCGCAACGATAGGATGTGATTTTTCAATCTTATGCTCATCGGGAAGTTCGTAATATTCATTTATCCAATATGCAATACCGGCAAGTCCGCTGGTGTTGTTAATGGATACGTGCATAGGACGGTTCAAAATCTTTTTCGTATCGAAAATATTATAAATTTCTTCGTCTTTAAGCATTCCGTCAGCATGAATACCTGCTCTCGTTGCATTAAAACTTCTTCCGACAAAAGGTGTTCTCGGAGGAATAACGTAACCTATTTCCTTTTCAAAATAGTTTGCAATATCAGTAATTGCAGTATAGTCCATACCGTCCGAAGTTCCTTTTAACGAAGCATACTCTATCGCCATCGCTTCAAGTGGACAATTGCCCGTACGTTCACCAATACCCAAAAGCGAGCAGTTGACGGCAGCGCAGCCGTAAAGCCAAGCGGTCGTTGCGTTAGAAACAACCTTATAAAAGTCGTTGTGTCCGTGCCATTCAAGCAAATCGCTCGGTACTTCGGCGTAATGGTGAAGTCCGTAAATAATGCCCGAAACACTTCTCGGAAGTGCCGCACCGGGGAAGTTTACACCAAAACCCATGGTATCGCAAGCCCTGATTTTAATCGGAATTCCGCTTTCCTTTGAAAGTTTCATAAGTTCGGTGGCAAACGGTACAACAAAACCGTAAAAATCTGCTCTCGTTATATCTTCAAAATGACAACGCGGTTTAATGCCTGCCGCAAGAGCGTCCTTAACGGTTCCAAGGTATTTATCCATTGCCTGTGAACGAGTAAGGTTCATTTTTTTGAAAATATGATAGTCGGAACAAGATACCAACACTCCCGTTTCTTTAAGTCCCATTTCCTTAACAAGTTGGAAGTCCTGTTTATTTGCCCTTATCCAACTGGTGACTTCCGGAAATTCAAGTCCTAAATTACGGCATGCTTCCGCAGCCCTTTTATCCTTATCGGAGTAAAGGAAAAATTCCGACTGGCGAATTATACCTTTTTTACCGCCAAGCCTTGACATAAGTTTATAAAGATCAACTATCTGTTTTACGGTAAAAGGTGAAGTGGACTGCTGCCCGTCACGGAAAGTGGTATCGGTTATCCATATTTCCGAAGGCATTGACATAGGAACGAAACGGTTGTTAAAAATAACCTTCGGCACAGATTTATAATCAAAAATATCTCTGAAAAGTTGAGGTTCTTTTACATCCTGCAAAGAATAACTGTAATACTTTTCTTCGAGAAGGTTGGTTTTTTTATTATGTATAATCTTCTTTTTCATTATTTTAACTCCTTAATAAACTCTGCAAGGCGTTTTATACCTTCTTTTATGTCACTTTCGGAAATCGCATAAGACAGTCTTATGCAGTTATCGTCGCCGAAAGCAACGCCGGGAATAATTGCGACACCCTTATTTAAAGCCGCTTCGGCAAAAGATAGCGAGCCTTCGATTTTTTTACAGCCGAACGACTTTCCGTAAAATGATGAAACGTCGCAGAATACGTAGAACGCACCTTTCGGTTCGATACAAACAAGCCCTTTAATAGCCGAAAGTTCTTCGAGCATCAGACGTCTTCTCGTATCAAATACTTTACGCATTTTTTCAATAAATACTTCGCCTTCCGGATCGCTTAAAGCGGCAACCGAAGCGTATTGCGCAATCGAGCAAGCGTTACTCGTCGTATGACTTTGCATGCTCGAAACCGCTTTTGCGATTATTTTCGGCGCAGCAAGATACCCTATTCTCCACCCCGTCATAGAGTAAGTTTTACTCATTCCGTTTATAATAACGGTGTGTTCTTTCATATAGTCGGAAAGCGACGCAATGGAAACGTGTTTTTCACCGTAAACAAGTTTTTCGTAAATTTCATCGGAAATAACGTAAATTCCCGCCTCTTCAACAACTTTTGCAATCGCCTTTAATTCTTTTTCGGTGTAAACGGCACCCGTTGGGTTGTTCGGCGAATTGAGAATCAAATATTTTGTTTTAGGCGTTATTGCATTTTTAAGCTGTTTTGCCGTAATTTTATAACCGTTTTCCTTCCCCGATTTAACAATAACGGGATGCCCCCCTGAAAGTCTTATAAGTTCAGGGTACGTTAACCAGTATGGCGAGGGTAAAATCACTTCGTCGCCTTGTTCGGTAAGTGCCGCAATGGCGTGATACAAAGAACTTTTTGCTCCGCTTGAAACTATAATCTGATCCTGATCGTATTTAAGACCGTTGTCTTTTAAGAATTTATCGCAAATCGCCTTTTTAAGTTCAGCCATACCGCTTGCAGGGGTATATTTGGTAAAACCTATGTCAAGTGCCTCTTTTGCAGCGTTTACTATATAGTCAGGTGTGTTAAAGTCGGGTTCACCCGCACCGAAACCGATAACCGAAATGCCTTCCGCCTTCATTTTTTTTGCTTTTGCCGTAATTTCAAGCGTAAGCGATGGTGTGATATCTGCGACTTTTTCCGATATAATGTTCATAAGTTCTCCTTTTATTCTTCGTCCGTATTTGCGGCAAGTTTTGCTTCTCTGTCGGCGATTGCAAGCGCTTCAACCATCTCGTCAAGATCACCGAGCATAAAATTATCTATTGAATATAGAGTCAAGCCTATTCTGTGGTCAGTCACCCTGCCTTGCGGAAAATTATAAGTTCTTATCCTTTCCGAGCGGTCGCCTGTTCCGACCTGGCTTCTGCGGTTTTCGGAATACTCTTTATCATATTCCGAACGGTAATAATCGTAAAGACGACTTTTTAAAACCTTCATTGCCTTTTCACGATTTTTAGTTTGCGATCTTTCATCCTGACACAAAACAACAATTCCCGTGGGTATATGCGTAAGTCTTATACACGATTCTGTTTTGTTGATATGCTGACCGCCTGCACCGCTCGACCTTAACGTATCGACCCTTAAATCCTTTTCGTCGATTTGAACTTCGACGTCTTCGACTTCGGGTAAAACGGCAACGGTTGCCGTCGACGTATGAACCCTACCTTGCGATTCGGTTTCCGGTACGCGCTGAACGCGGTGAACACCGCTTTCATACTTTAATTTTGCATATGCACTTTTACCGGATATTGAAAAAACAACTTCCTTTATCCCGCCGAGTTCAGTAGAGTTATTTTCAATCTCTTCCGTTTTCCACCTGTTTTTTTCGGCAAACTTTACGTACATACGATACAGCTCGTAAGCAAAAAGGCTTGCCTCTTCACCGCCGGCACCTGCCCTTATTTCCATAATAACGTTTTTATCGTCGTCGGGATCTTTGGGCAGAAGGAGTATTCTTAATTCTTCAGCGGTTTTTTCAAGTTTTTCTTTATCGGACAAAACTTCTTGCTCCATAAAATCTTTCATTTCGGCATCTTTTTCAGCCGGAATAAGAGTTTTAAGTTGTTCGATTTCTTCGTTGATTTTTTTATATTCAGAATATTTTTCAACTGTTTCGGTTATGTCGGAAAGTTCCTTCGTGTACTTTTTCCATTCTTCCATATCCGCTAAAACGTTAGGATCCGAAACTAATTTATTAAGAGTTTCAAAACGTTCAAGAATTTTATCGAGTTTTTTAAACACTAAAGCACCGCCTTAACAATTCTATCGATATTTTCTAAATCTTTTATAATTTCAACCGAACTAAACCCGGTCAACATTTCCTTTATTTGTTTTGCCTGAGAATCGCCGCACTCCATTATTAAAACACCGTCCGAATTTAATAAATCTTTAACGTTTTGTGCGATTATTCTATAAAAATCAAGTCCGTCCTTTCCGCCGTCAAGCGCAGATTTCGGCTCAAAATCTTTGACTTCTTTTTGCAACGTGCAAATATCATCCGTTTTAATATAAGGTGGATTCGATATAATTACGTCAAATTTTCCACCAGTTTTCTTAAACTCGGAAAACATATCGCTTTGGACAAAATTCACGTTTGCATTTAAGGCATGTGCGTTTTCTTTTGCAAGTGAAATCGCATCCGAACTTATATCGCTTGCAAAAACCTTTGCCCCTGTTTTTAAATTTACCGCTATTGCAATAGCACCGCTTCCTGTGCAAAGATCGAGTACGGTTTTACTTTCGTCAATATATTTTAACGCAGATTCAACCAAAACTTCTGTTTCAGGTCTCGGAATAAGCACACGTTCATCAACTTTAATCTCGTACCCCATAAAGTCGGTGTTTCCTATGCAATACCAAAGCGGTCTACCCGTTATTCTTTCATTAACTACTTTAATAACTTTCGTTTCATCCTTAAACGAAACCTTTTTTTGACCGTAAACTTCATCTCTTTGAATATTAAGCGAA
>JAXFZW010000017.1:0-4087 GCA_034184645.1 Clostridia bacterium
TATCCGCAAACCTAACCAACGCAATCAATACGGTCGTTAACCGTATTGTCGCCGCAGGGGAAAGCATAAACCTTGTGCAAGAAAGTCAACTTGACCAGACTACGGGCGCACCTTATCTTTCGACGACTCAAATTCACGTTAAAAGCGAAATAGCGCTTTCAACAAAAACGGGTATAACCTTTGTTGTCAACCCGACTTACGAAGGCGATGCAAAAATTTACAAAAACACGGTTGTCGTTGAAGGGATTGAATTACCGCTTGCGACAAACCTGATTGTCACCAAAAACGACAACACGGAACTTTATTACAAGTTCGGTGAATCGTCTACTTGGACGAAAATAAACGTTCAAAACGGCAGACCTTTGCGTGAAGCGCTTGTAAATAACGCAAGCGGCATTTATACGATTCGCGAATACGGCGATTCGGGCGTTTGCGAATTTAAAATTTATTATGACAGAACTTTGCCGTTGCTTGAACTTACTATAAACAACGAGCCGCTCACTCTTGACGGGACGGAACTCAACCTTTCGGGTGCTACAACGACGTTTACGTCGCTGAAAAACGAAGTTGACGACCTTGCGTATATTGCTATATATACGTATCCTACGAGAGAACTTTTGACCGTTCTTTATAAAGCCGACGTTCCGAATTACTCTTTGGACTCGGGCAACTATTACGTTCAGGTCGGCGACCGTGCGGGCAACGTTGTGACGTATACGCTGTTGCTTTCGTCATCTACTCTTGAAGTTACCGCTACGGAAAACGAGTCGAAAACGGCAGTCGTCGTGAGAGTTAACAGCCGTGACGACAGCGAAATTTACACTTATGAGGTTTATTTAAACGAAGAACTGATTACTAACGAATTTGCTGCGGTAAGGTCGTTTAAAGAACCCGGACTTTACAGAATCAACGTTACGGATATTTACGGCAATTTTTATACGAAAACGGTTGAGCACAACTATCAATCGCCAAAGATAACCTGGTACTATCTCAACGATATGGACAGCTATTCAAAGTATGACGAAAGCCGTACGAGTAAAATGATTGTCTCAAACGACCTAAACAACGTAAGGGTGACAAACGTTTATACGTCAACGCTTATTCGTTTGCAATTCGATTTGGCGTCCGCTAACAGCGAAATCAAGTTTGAAATGCAAGGTATCGACTCCGGATTTTACACTTATTCTTCGTCGACGGGCGTGCTTTCGGTAAACACACTTTACGACTGGACGCTTAGGGTATGGTATGAAGATCATCCTGAAAACGACCATGTTTATATTTGTCAAATCGATACAAACGCGCCAAGTTTTGACGCTTCGTTTATCGGAAAGGTGTTCTCGTTATCATATGATCCCGAACGTTTGACGCAGGAAGAATTAGCAAGCATCGGGGAAGGTAATTCAATACTTCCTACTTCGATAGGTTATACCGCTGATAATAAGTCTGCCACGTATTCGCTTTATAACGGAAGCGTTATCGAAGGCAACCATATCAGTATCAAAATGTTCGACAGGTCTGATATTAAATCGTACAGCGTAACGAGAAACGGCCAGTCTATCGACATGTCGCTAGATGCGAGCGGCGCGCTTCTCATAAACAGTTACGGTGTGTATGAAATAACCGCAACCGATAAACTCGGAAATACGTCGACGTTCTCTTTTGTCAATACAAAGGAAGCGGTTTCATCTGCTACGATGGGTGAAGACAATCTCAAAAGAGATACTACGGCAATGGGGCACGAACCGCTTGTCGTTAAAACGAAGTATTCCGGCAATACCACGATTTTGATTCAAACTATCGACGGTAAAAACGATTGCTACGTATTCAATTTTGACGGGAACACGGTCACCTACGGCAGTTATTTTGTCGGCAGCGAATCCGATCTTGACGAGACGGATATAAAACTTTATTTTGCGGAATTTATAACTGCTTCGGGCTTTTCGCTTTCACTTTCAGGCGACGGCGTACGTCAAAACAGATGGTATTCAGTCGTTGATAACGATTACTATACCGTATCGGTTATGTTCGACGCTCAATCGTGTGCGGTTTACAAAGTCGACTGCAAACAAAAAGAGTTTACGGTAAGCGTCCTTGCGAGTGTCGGCAACGGGAAAATTCCCGATTATTATACCGCGAAAATGTCGCAGGAAAAGACCGATATTTCTATCTATGCCGACGAATTTGAGCTGGAAATCGATAAAAATTCCGATTATACCTACGTCGCAGGCGTTTTAACGCTTGCCCAAAGCGGCATATCGGATAAGTACCCGACTGTTGTGAAAATTGAAGTTGCATTCTCCGAAACGCCTTCGTTTAATAACTACGTAGTAGTCTATCAGGCAGTTTATAAATCCGAAAGCGAAGGTTATACGGTATCTTTCGACGGCTTTACGGGCGAAGACGACGGTTATTATCAATTTGTGATTTATAACGTGTTTGGCAACGTGACCACTTATACGATTTGTAAAGTCGAATCCTTTACGACGATAGTCACCGCAAGGTATCAGGACGAAGGCCACAACGAGTACCTTGACGTTTTAGACAGAATAATCAGGTCGAACAAAGAAATCAGTTTGCTCGTTTTCAGCGATAACGTACACTTTATTGTAAACGGCGAAACGTACGAAGGCGTAAAGGTAGGGGCGACGACGGAACTCGTTCTCAATATGCCCGGACGTTACGAAGTCAGGGTGGTCGCCGCAAACGGTATTTATAAGGAATTCGAGTTTGAAATAGGAACCGATTACGAGTTCTCTTTCGTTGAAGAATGGCTCACGGGTTACAACGAAAAAGCGCTACTAAAAGAGCAGGGCTATACTAACAATCGTTTGACCGTACAACTTACTGATAGCGTTAAATACGTTGAAGTCGTTTATAACGACCAAACCAAAACTGTTGTTTACGACGAACTTTCCGGTGAAACGATCAATGATCCCGAACTTTTGGAAAATGCAATCGGTAAAAGCGGAAACGGCGTGTACGTAGTAAATTTCAGGGATAAGTACGGCGACGTCGTATCAAAGACAATTCATTTCAGCACGTTGCCGCAGATCAGTATTTCAAGAAGGACGCTCAATTCACAAAACGTGTGGAACTCTTACAGTTACGGACAGGCTGTTATCGGGATTTACTCAAACTATCAAATAAGGTTTGAAACAAGCAGTCATTTATACGAGTTCAAAATCAATGACAACATTGTAAGTCTTGAAGAACCGAGAATAATCGAATTCGGAAATACGGGCGGTAACGGTAGGTTCGAATATAAAATATCGTTTACCGACGAGTACGGAAACATGTTGTTGACAAGGGCGATTTTAATGCGTGCTGACGTACAAATCGATAAACCGCAAATGAAAGAAGTTTTTGTTGACGGTGTAAGATACACAAAGGACAACGTCGCAATAACGTTTGCAAGAGGGTTGACTGCAAGCGTCAGCGTAGGCGGCGGCGAGCCCGTGAAATATACGTCAGGCACAACCTTCTATAAGGACGGTAATTATACGTTTATTATTGAAGACGTTGCGGGCAACAGACTTGAATATACAATCGTTCACAAAAGCGTGAATAACTTTACGCTGACTGACAGAACAACCGAATTGCCTATAATTCTCGGCAGCGTAATAAACAACTCGGCTGTAATTTTCAGGACGACTGATAATTCGAGTATTAAAACCCTCGTCAAAAACGGCAAATTGATAAGTGATTACGACAGCAACGTGTTCTCATCGACGGGACATTATGAAATGCTTATCGAGGACTTAATAGGCAATCAGGCATATGCGGAATTCTATATACTAAACAACTCTATCGGTGAATTTGAGTATTTTGCACCATACGGATACGAAATAAAAGAAGTATGGAAGGCTGACGGCTCGGAAAACAGTAAGTTGATAGAAACCGACGACGATTATATTTTACTCGATCAGAACGGTGACTACGTGGTTTTAGTCGCCGGCAAGGAAATTCTTTCGTCGTTCAGATTTACCGTAACCGTTGACAATACTCCGCCGACTGCGGTACTCGAAGGCGTTGAAAACGGCGGAACTACCGCAAGAAACGTAAGTATAAAGGGTCTTAAAGTCGGCGA
>JAXFZW010000018.1:0-5293 GCA_034184645.1 Clostridia bacterium
ATTTCTTTAAATAATCTGTCGCGAAGGTGTCTCGTGGTGACGAACTTTCCTTCCTTGCCCGCAAACGGACTGTCGTTTACCGAAAAAGTCATTTCAACGGTAGGCTCTGAAATCTTGACGAAAGGTACTGCCTCGGGGAATCCTGCGGCGCATACCGTGTCGCCTATCGACAAGTTTTCAATACCGCTTACGCATACGATGTCGCCTGCTTTTGCGCTTTCAACCGATACTCTGTTTAGCCATTCGATTTGATAAATGCTTATAAGTTTGCCCTTGGTTTCGTGCCCCTTTAAGTTGTAGTTGCAAGTTTCTACGTCGGCGTTTACCCTGGCAACGCCTCGCTCGATTCTGCCTATACCTATCCTGCCGACGTATTCGTTGTAATCGATTGATGAAACGAGCATCTGAAAAGGACCTTCTTCATCGACTTCCTGCGGCTCAAAATAGTTGACGATAGCGTCGAATAAAGGGGTAAGGTCTTTGCCCGGAACTTTATAATCTGTCGTAGCCGTGCCCGCCCTTCCCGAGCAGAAAATAACCGGACTGTCGATTTGTTCGTCAGAAGCGTTAAGGTCGAATAAGAGTTCAAGGATTTCATCCTGAACTTCCGAAAGCCTTGCGTCAGGTCGGTCGATTTTGTTTACCACGATAATAAGTTTATGGTTAAGTTCAAGTGCTTTTTGCATAACGAAACGCGTTTGCGGCATAGGCCCTTCACATGCGTCGATAAGCACCAAAACGCCGTTTACCATTTTAAGCACCCTTTCGACTTCACCGCCGAAGTCTGCGTGTCCGGGGGTATCTACGACGTTTATTTTTACCCCTTTATAAAAAAGCGAAGTGTTTTTTGCAAGTATGGTTATGCCCCTTTCACGCTCCAAGTCGCCCGAGTCCATAACCCTGTCCATTACTTCCTGATTGTCGCGGAAAACACCGCCCTGTTTTAACATTTCGTTGACCAAAGTCGTTTTGCCGTGGTCAACGTGTGCGATAATCGCTACGTTTCTTACGTCAGTCCTTTTCATTACGTCCTTCCTTTTTGAATAACCAAAACAGCGCGATAAGCGTTTTGGCGTCCTTGATTTCACCTGTGCAAACCATTTTGTCGAGCGTGTGTATGTCAAACCATTTGCCCGTCAAAAACTCGTCTTCGTCAAGATTTTTTTCGCCTTCCGTCAAACCTTCCGCAAGGTAAATACGGATAACTTCTTCCGTATAACCGGGGGACGGATAAACGTCAAATAATTTTTCCGCTTTTTTTGCGGTAATTCCGCCTTCTTCTTTTAACTCGCGAAGGGCGGTTTCCATCGGGTCTTCACCGGGGTTTACTTTGCCGGCGGGGATTTCCCATATCTCTTCCTTATAAGGGTATCGGAACTGATTTACAAGCAGCACTTTGCCGTCTTTTACGCAAAGAACAGCGCTGCCGCCGCTGTGTTCGACGATTTCACGGATAGCCGTTTTGCCGTTTGGCAAAATAACGTCGTCCTTCCTTAAATTGAGAATTTTACCTTTGTAAAGATAATTTTCCTTTACGGTTTTTTCCTTAAAGTTCATTTATTACGCCTTCGACAAGTTTTTCCATTTTGCTTATTCTTCCGAAGAATAAGATTCTATGAGTTTTTGCGGCAAACTTGTATGCCACAAACGCATACTCAATGGCGTCCTTGTCCGTCGATTCGATAACGCTACCGAGCATATCTACCACGAGAGTCAAGGCATCCTTTTCCTTGTCGCCCATTTTTTTAGCCTTGATTTTTTGTTTATCTTCAAGTAGCGTCGCCTTTATTTGTTTGATAGCCCCGCCGTATGCCTTTTTTGCGAGTTCTTTTTCCTTTTTTTCGGTTTCCTTTTCAAGTTCAACCTGCTTTGCCCGTTTTACTTCTTCTTCGGTAAGCGCTTCGACGGGGTCTTGAAGTTTGCCGTCAATTACGCTTTCCATCAAAAGTTTAACCGAGTTTTTAAATGGCACAATCATACTTTTTAAAAAGGCTTGATAACCCGAATACATACTCCCGTCTTCGTAAAAATAAACGTCGATAAACTCCGCAAGTTTGATTTTGCCCGAATCTATATCCATCAAAATATTGAATATAAAAGCCAACAATTCTTTTGACGACGGCGGAGTGATAAATTCGCCTTTACCGTCCGCCATAGAACTTTTTACGAGATATTCCTTAGTCGCTTTATAGTAGTCAAAATCCGTAAGACAGTTTTTAAAAAGCGCAACGATTGTATCCGACGCCGCAATGGACTTTAATAGGTTTACTATTTTTACGTCTGCAAGAATATACTTGCTTGAAATAAGTTCGTCGGCACGTAAAATAAACGCGTCGAGTTCTTCACGTTTGGTCATGGACTCTCCTTTTCCTTACCATAGTGTTTTTACAATTATAACACATTATTTTGTATATTATAAAGTTTTTTGAACACAATTTCGCAATTTTTTTACCTTTTCTCTTTACAAAATCACTTTGCGCCTGTATAATGATAGGACAAAACTTCAAGGTACTAATGATATGCAGGTCAAGGGCGATTCGTCACTAAACAAGTTAATACTTTTGTTCGTATTCGACAAAATGGAAGTTCCGCTTTCCGAGAACACCATTTTGGATATGTGCTGTTCGTCAAACAACTGGCTTGCCTATATGGATTGCCAGCCTATTTTATCGCAACTGCTTGACTGCGGATGGATTTACAACATTAGTTCCGAAAGCGAACCGCTTTACACGATTACCCCCGACGGAAGAGTTTGCCTTGCTAACTTTTTTATTAAAATACCTGCGTCCACCCGTGAAGAAATTTCGATTTTCATCAAAAACAACCGCGCAAAATATCGCAGGAAACAAGAATGCGTCGCCGATTACTTTATGAATAAGGACGGCACTTATACGGTTTACCTAAAAATAATAGAACCCGTTCAACCGGTATTAGAACTTAAACTCGTCGTCCCCAACCGTCAGATTGCAAAGGACATTTACAAAAAATGGGGCGAAAAGGCTTCTACCGTTTACCGCACCCTTTACGAAACGCTTGTAGATTAAAAGTAAAAATTTACGCCACCGAATTTCGGTGGCGTTTTTTTTCAATTATCGGACTTTTCATCTTCTCTATTAACGTCGGTTTGACGTGGGTTGCTTTTTTTTGCCCAAATAAATCCTATCAAAACGACGCATAAAAACGCCGTGAAAAAAACCGCCGCCGATATAAAGCAAATAAGTTTACCCGTGGGAATTTTATAAAGCGAAAACACTACGCCGCCGAGCAGCGTCAACACGAACGCACCGAATAACACCGCTATAAAAACAAACAAGTTTTTCATTTATTACTTCTCCATAATAACGGTAAAAGGTCCGTCGTTTACCTGCGATATTTTCATATCAGCACCGAATACGCCGAGTTTTACGGGAACGCCCGCACTTTTTAGTTTTTCGGCAAGCGTTAAGTATAACTTTTCCGCAAGTTCGGGTTTTTCGGCGTCTAAAAAGTCAGGTCGATTGCCGTGCGAAGTATTAGCGTACAACGTAAACTGTGAAACGAGTAAAATTTCACCCGACACGTCGATAATCGACTTATTTATTTTTCCGTTTTCATCTTCGAAAATACGCAGCGACGGTATTTTTTTTGCAAAATAATCGCAACAAGCTTCGTCGTCGCCTTTTTTTACTCCGAGAAAAATAACGTAGCCATTACCTATTTCCGAAATCAGTTTACCGTCCACTTTAAGGTTTGCGGACAAAACCCTTTGTATTACCGCTTTCATTTTTTCACCTTTCAGGTATTTTAACATTTATTATTTCATTTGACAAGCGAGAACACGGCATAGTATAATTTTTTTGCGACAATCGAAAGGAGATCGATATGACTGATTCCGAAAAAAAATCAATCGCATTAAAAGTTCTTGTCGTTACCATAACCGTAAACGTAATCCTTACGGCTTTTAAACTTGTTGCGGGACTTATAGGCCACTCCAACGCAATGGAGTCGGATGCGATCCACTCGCTTTCCGACGTCGCAACGTCGATAGTGGTAATCATCGGTATAGTTATTTCAACAAGACCGAGAGATAATTTGCACCAGTACGGACACGAACGTTTTGAGTGCGCCGCCTCGATTATACTTGCCATGATGCTATTCCTTACAGGCATGTGGGAAAGTTATACAGGTCTTCACGAACTTATTACCGGACATTATAAAGTGGCGGAATTACCTTCTAGCCTAGCGCTTATTGCCGCGATAGTTTCAATAGCGGTAAAGGAAGCAATGTTTTGGTATACATACTCCGCAGCAAAAAAAATAGATTCGCTTTCATTAAAGGCGGACGCATGGCATCACCGCTCTGACGCAATTACTTCCGTTGCGGCGCTTGTCGGTATAGGCGCGGCAATGCTATTTAAGCTTCCTATAATAGACGATATTATCGCAATCGTAATTTGTTTGTTTATTTTCAAGGTCGCTATTTCGATTTTTGTCGAGGCACTCAATAAAATGGTTGATAGATCTTGCCCCGAAGAAGTCGTTGAAGGCATTAAACGTGCTATTTTATCAGTTGACGGAGTGCTTTCCGTCGATGAATTAAAAACAAGGGTTTTCGGTTCTAAAGTATACGTCGATGTTGAAATAGGCGCGTATAAAAACCTTACGCTTGAGGAAGCTCATAAAATTGCCGAAAACACACATCATGCAGTAGAAAATTACGATGATAAAATTAAACATTGCATGGTACACGTCAACCCCGTTGATATTGACACTACGGCTAATCAAACTTCCGAAATAATAAAAGACGAAACTGCAAAATAACTTTTAAGGAGAAATTCATGGATCTTTTCGGACTTGAAAAATTATCGCTCGTCGATTACGACGGAAAAGTCGCCGCAACGGTTTTTACCGGCGCATGCAACTTTAAGTGCGGTTTTTGTCATAACGGCCCGCTTGTAAACGACGTCAATTCTCTTAAAACTTTTAGCGAGGACGAAATACTTTCCTACCTTTCTTCAAGGAAAGGAATTCTTGACGGCGTTTGCATAACCGGCGGCGAACCGACCTTACATAAAGACCTCCCCCTATTTATAGAAAAAGTTAAAAAATTAGGGCTTTCGGTAAAGGTAGATACAAACGGCACTAACCCGGAAATGATAAAAACTCTTGCGGAAAACGGGCTTGCCGACTATTTTGCCATGGACATTAAAAACGACAAACAAAATTATGCACGCACGATAGGGCTTAAAGATTACGACACGTCGAAAATCGAAAAGAGCATGAATTACTTTTTGTCCGGTAATGCCGATTACGA
>JAXFZW010000019.1:0-3644 GCA_034184645.1 Clostridia bacterium
CAAGAAAAACGACCGTTAAAACGGCTTGCCACGGTTGTATATTTTCGCCGTTGTCGCCTATCGTGCCGCTCATAAGCGACGCAAAGATAACAAGCGGTAACCACGATACGACCGCGATTATTATGCGCGCGGCGCGCTTTAAGTTGTAAAACCACTTCATAAAAAATAACTCCTTAAAAAATAAAGTGTATAAAGTATATCAAAAACGGCGGCTTTTTGTCAAACCCGCTCAATACGTCGAAAAAAAATTTATAAATTTTTCAAAAAATTTTTAGAAAAACGCGTTTATTTTGTTGACTTTATCGGTAAGTAGTGATATAATATAATTACAAAGAACGAAGGAGGTAAACGGTTATGGGAAACATTGAAAAAGCCTTACAAGACTTGGAAAATGCGGTTAAAAGTAACGATACAGTTGCAAGCGTAAAAGTTACGATAACCCTTAAAAAACCAAAGTCGAGTAAGGCGACACCCAAAGACGATAAATAATCGTCGGTAGGCAGAGCGGGCGGGAAACCGCCCCTCGTAAGTCCTATTATAGCAAAATAAAAAATTTTTGTCAAATAGGAGAGTATTAAAAATGACATTTATCGAACTTCAAAACGAAATTATCAAAAAGTATCGTATCGACTTATGCGACGGAACGAAATGCGAGAACGATTGGGGCAGAACGCACGCGCACATTAAAAAACGCCGTGTTTGCAAATGGAAACAAAAAAACAGCATACAAGCAACGTTTGACTTATTGCACGAAGTAGGACATATCGAAACGACAAAAAGTTATATGCGCCGCGCAGAAGAAGAATACACCGCGACCGTTTGGGCGATTGAAAAATGCAAAGAGTACGGGCTTACAGTACCGCAAAAGATAATACAAGACTATCAAAAGTATATTGATATGGAACTCGACCGCGGTTTACGTCGGCACGGCGGCGGATACAACGCCGCACAATTAAAATTAAAAACGGAGGTATAAAATAATGACAATCGAAAAAAACGGAAAAATCTACAAGGCGACGGAAAACGTTTCGTCGTGGACGGTATCAAGGGAAATCGGGCGCGTTTCCGTTTCCTATAATATACCGAAAGAAGATTGCCCGACTTTCGACGCGTTAAAGTCTTACGTTATCGAAAACGATTTATTTTAAGGGGGTGTAATTATGGCAAGGAGTGAGGCGCAAAAAGCCGCCGACAAACGTTATGCCGCAAAAGTGCAAAACAAATACGAGCATTTTATCGTACATCTTTTGCCCGACGAATACGAAAAGATAAACAACGTTATAAAATCGGCGGGGCTATCAAAAGCCGATTTTCTACGGTGGGCGGCGAACGAGTTGCAAAAGAAAAACAACAATTAAAGACGGGCGGGCAGTTTTCAAAATTGCCCGCTTTGCATTTACGGAGTAATTTATGCGCGGAATAAAATATACAGCAAAAGAAAAACAAAAGGCTTTAATGATGTGGCTAATCGACGGAAAAGACATCTTTTACGTTGCAAAAAAATTTAAGTGTACCGAAATGTCGCTTTATCGGTGGCGGCGGCTATATGACGGAACGCTCGAAAGTTTACAAAACAAATCGAGCCGACCGCACACAAAACACCCGAAAGCACACACCGACGAAGAAACGGCGGAAATTGCAAAATTGTTATCAGACCGCCCCGACATCGGATATGCGGAGGCTTTGGGCGTGTTACGTTCGGAATACGGATACTCGCGCTCTTATGGCGGTATGTATCGTTTTATTGTTAAAAACGGATTGCGTCCGCACAAAGAACTCGAAAAGCGGGAAAATCAACCATACGACACGCCCGAAATGCTCGGCGTTAAAATGCAAATGGACGTTAAGTTTATTCCGTTAGATTGCAACAAGGGGCAATATCGGAAGGAGCGTCTTTTTCAATATACCATTATCGACGAGGCGACGCGCGAAAGGTTTATTTATCCGTATAAAGAGCATAGCGGATATTCAACCGTTGATTTTATTAAACGGGCTATAATATACTTCGGATATATCCCGCAAACCATACAAACGGACAACGGTACGGAATTTACAAACCCGAAAGGAACGGGCGACGGTAAAACGCATATTGTCGATGTATTATTAAACAAATTAAAAATAAAACATCAACTCATACGACCATATACGCCGCGGCACAATGGCAAAGTGGAACGCTCACACCGTACCGACCAACAATTTTTTTATAATCATTTAGAATTTACATCGTTTGACGACTTAAAACAAAAAATGTCGGATTGGCTAAACCGATACAACAATCGCCCGCACTCGGCATTAAAAAATCGGGAAGGTAAAAAGGTTTGGCAAACACCTTTACAAAAGCGCGCCGAACTTATCGAAGATTTGAAAGCGGGCGGCGGACATCTGCGACGAATTAAACCGAAAGAAAGTAAGCCGACCGATTAAGGCTAATAAGCGATAATTTAACCCCGCTTATTTTGGGCGGGGCGTTTTGTTATGCAAAAAATTATCGGTGGCGGCGGCTTTGTTTGACTTTTGCCCGATATTTTGATACAATTACTCCATTACGACGCGTGTAAGCGTCCTTAAAAGTCTATTTTTCAAAGTTTTTCAAAAAATTTCTAAAAACTTCTAAAAAACGATTGACAAATTTACACTGTAACTTAAAAAAACACTATACAAAAGATTTTTTTTATGTTAAACTTATATAAAATAAGTATATATAAGGTAAACTATGGCAAATTTTAAGAATTTCAACACAAAGGAAAACGTCGGTAAAATAGTTTTAGCCGATGACATTATTTACGGAATTGTTCTTTTGGCGGTTTCGGAACTCGATGACGTTGAAATATATAATCCCGACGTCAAAGATTCAATGCGCAACAAATCGATAAAAGTTAAATTTAACAAAGATTCGATTGTCGTTGACGTAACCGTTAAGGTCAATTATACCAAATGCATTTCGGATATGGCGTTTAAGATTCAGGAAGTTATAAGGCACAACGTCGAATCAATGACCGAATACCATATCGAAAGCGTTAACGTCCATGTTCACGGCGTCACTTTTGACGATTCTCGCGAACACGTTGAAAAAGCCATAGAAACCACCGATAATTAAGGATTTACACCAATGAGAAGTCTTGCAAGGGAAGCTGTTTTCAAATATATATTTTCAAGGCTCTTCAATCGTGATGATGAAGGGCTTTTTGACGTTTTGCTTATAAATGACGGTTTGGTCGGCGACGACGGTTTATTTGCTAAAAATCTTTTACTGTCAGTTGACGCAAATTACGATAAGTACATGAATAAAATAGGTGAGATGTCCGAAAAATTTAAATTATCCCGTGTTTTTAATACGGATAAATGCGCTATTCTTATCGGTATGGCGGAGCTTGATAATTTTCCCGAAACACCTGTTCCCGTTGTGATAAACGAGGCGGTGAATCTTGCCGCAAAGTATTCCACTGAAAAAAGCACGGATTTTGTAAACGGTATTCTTGCAAGATATGCTGAGGAAAAACTGTATGGCTGAAATTATTGACGGTAAGGCTCTTGCTTTAAGCGTAAAGGAAAGCGTTAAAGTCAAAGCGGAATTGTTTGAAAAAAAAGTAGGCAGAAAAGTTGCACTTGCCGTCGTTATGGTTGGAAATAATCCTGCATCTGCC
>JAXFZW010000020.1:0-3682 GCA_034184645.1 Clostridia bacterium
GAACTTCCCGCGCCGACTATGGTGTGTATTTCGTCGATAAATAGAATAATGTTTCCGTTATCCTTTACCGTCTGAATAGCCTTTTTTAAGCGTTCTTCAAAGTCGCCCCTGTACTTTGAACCTGCGACCATACTCGCAAGGTCAAGTGAGAAAACCGTTTTGTCGGCAAGTATTTCGGGGACTGCGCCCTTTTCGATTGCTTGCGCAAGTCCTTCGACGACCGCGCTTTTACCTACGCCGGGTTCACCGATTAAAACGGGGTTGTTTTTTGTCCTTCTCGACAAAACCTGAATAACCCTATCGATTTCCTTTTTCCTTCCGATAACCGGATCGAGTTTACCTATCCTTGCAAGTTTATTAAGGTTTGTGCCGAATTTGGTAAGATCGCCTAAATCGTCTTCACGCTTATCGTACCTTGTTTTATTTTCCCTGTTCTGACCCGTGGCGAACGTTTTTGCAAAAATATCTTCCACTTCGTCATCGTCGTCGTCAGTATACTTGTAAATGCTTTCGGCAAGTTCCTCGGCGATAGCGTCGACGTCAATTCCCATTTGTACCAAAATTCTTGTCGCTACGCTAGTCGAGTCAAGAAGCAGAGCAAGCAAAATGTGTTCCGTCCCTACGTAGTCGATATGCGCCCTGAACGAAATATCAGTCGCCTTGTCAAGCACCCCTTTAGTTCTCGGCGTCAAGCCGTAAATACCCGTACTTTTGTTTACGGTTTTTTCAAAGAAAAATATAAATCTGTCGTTCGTTGCGCCGGCTTCCCTTAAAATTGCCGCCGCCTTTCCTTCCTGAACGTTCATAAGACCGAAAAGCAAATGCTCCGTCCCTACGTAGGTACAGCCGTAAGAACGCGACAGCCTTTCGGCAAGTTCTATTACCCTTTTACTGTTATTTGAAAATACTTCGTCAAGCATAAAATTTCTCCTTAAAACAAATGTCACTCAACGAGTTTTGTGAGTTTTTTAGATACCATTTCCGCACGGAACAAATCTCTGTCCGTGGCGGATAGTTTTTTTCCGTAGCTTACGCAAAGATTTGCCGGACGTACGGAAACGATAAGTTCGTCAATCTCGGACACGTCCGCGATATTTATCATACCGAGCATTGCGCCGAGTTTTACCTGTGCGATATACTTTAAAAAGTCGCCGTAGGAAAGTAAAAACGCATTCGTCAAAATACCGTAAGCCTTCCTTGACGCATCGATGGTTTTAAGCTCGTTTTTGCCGCCGAACATTGTTTCGCTTTCTTCACGCTCGGTAAGACAAATTCTTTCGACTGCGTTTTCGACCGACTTTATGAGTTCGTATTCGGAAAGTCCCAAAGTGCTTTCGTTGCTTATTTGATACACGCAACCTTCCGCCGCACTACCTTCGCCGTAAACGCCGCGTATGGTTAAACCGTAGCTTTTCACTTCTTCGTCAAGCATACTTATTTTGCCGCCTGCGGTAAGCCCGGGTAAAAACATCATTACAGACGCACGCATACCCGTTCCTACGTTTGTCGTACAAGCCGTAAGATAACCGAACCTTTCGCTGAAAGCGACGTCAAGATGCTTTTCAAGTTCGTCGTCAATTCGGTTTAAAACCTTATACGCTTCTTCAAGGCGAAAGCCCTTCATAAAGCATTGTTCCCTTAAAACATCTTCCTCGCAAACCATGACGGATACGGTTTCGTCAGAACTGATAAGCGCAGCGCCGCATTCTTTGTTCTTTTTTAAGGCAGGACTTATAAGATGCCTTTCGACGAGCGCTTCCGCATTTAAGTCGTTTAGCGTTTTCATCGAATACAAGTTAAAAGTTCCGCATTTTACGAGCGCACGGTTTACCGTTTTTACTATTTCCCTTGCCGCAACCGGATCGTTCACTCTGAAAGGATAACCTTCCAAATTTCTTGCAAGACGCACGCGCGATTTAATTATGTTGCCTGTGTAAAGGTCGGGAACTATCATAAAAGCCCCCTCCTTTTCAGTTCTTCGGAAAGTTGCGTTAGGTAGGAATTGATTTTGCTCATATCTTTAAACCGACCTTCAAGCCCCGCTACTTCCTTTTCCTTTAAGTAACGGTGGTAATCGGACAAAAGTTCCTTGTCGGTAGAAGAGAGTTTAGGCCTTTTCCCCTTATGAACGGTCGCACCCTGAATTTCGGTGAGAGTATCCGCAATTTCCTTTTCAAACGAACGGTAACAGTCGGGACAATTCAAATATCCCGATCTAAGATATGACGATAGCCTGTATCCGCAGGTTTTACACTCCTTGTCGTACATAATTAAAGTTTGCTTGCGATTTCCTTAATATATGCGGCGATTTCTTCGCCCGTTTCTTCGCTTTTAAGCGCAAACTCGACGTTAGCCTTTATAAAGCCCGCTTTGTCGCCCACGTCGTAGCGTTTGCCTTCAAAATTACTTGCTAAAAGTTCGCCGTTTGCGGCGAGTTCGTCGAGAGCGTCCGTCAAATAAATTTCACCATTTCGCGGAGTAAGTTTTTTGAGCATTCCCATAAGTTTGCCCGAAAAAACGTATCTTCCGATTATAGCGTTGTTTGAAAGCGCTTCGCTGATAGACGGTTTTTCGACTATTCTGTCGACGAGCATTATGCCGTCCTTTTCTTCCTTAACGCCTATATTGCCGTACTTACTTACGTCGTCGCCGAATACTTCCATTGCGGCGATAACGCTTTTACCCGTTCTTTCAAAAACTTCCGCAAGTCGCTTTATACAAGGCGTTTCCTTCCCTTCCGCATATAATAGTTCGTCACCGAGCAAAAGTGCGAAAGGCTCGTCCTTCACGTAAGGTTCGGCGCAAAGAATTGCGCCCGCAAGCCCGTTTGCGACCTTTTGTTCAACGAATTTAACGTTAAACCTTCTCGTCGCCATTGCAATGTCGTAAAGTTTTTGCTTTCCGTCCGCTTTCAACCTTTCTTCAAGTACGGGAGCAGGCGAAAAATGATTTTTGATTACGTCGCTGCCGGGACTTACTACGATAATTATTTCGTCAACACCTATGCTTTCAAGTTCTTCGGTGATGTATTGTATCGTAGGTTTGTCGAACACCGAAAGCATGGGTTTCGGAACGGCTTTCGTTATAGGTAAAAATCTTGTTCCGAGACCTGCCGCCGGAATTATCGCTTTTTTTACTTTGTTCATAATGTTTTCACTTCCGAATTATATTTTATTGCGAGATTATTTAAAGTTTTCGTCTTCAAGTGCTTTTATTTTATTTACCCTGCGGACGTGTCTTTCGCCGTTTGAGAAGGGTGTTTTGATAAACGCTTCGACTATATCGACCATAAGCCCTTCGCCGATAACCCTTTCACCGAACGCCAAAACGTTTGCGTCGTTGTGTTCCCTTGTAAGACGTGCGGAATACGGATCGGAACAATGTGCGCAGCGTATCCCTTTAACTTTGTTCGCCATGATACTCATGCCGATACCCGTGCCGCAGATGAGAATACCTAAGTCGTATTCGCCGCCGGCGACCGCATTTGCCACTTTAAGTGCGTAGTCGTTGTAATCAACCGATTCGCTCGTGTAGCAGCCGAAGTCTTTGAACTCGACGCCTTCCTTGTTGAGATACTTGATCAATGCGGGTTTAAGATTGATTCCGCCGTGATCACAACCGATTGCTATTTTCATAATCATTTTCCTCCTTTTGCTTTAATTATTTTATTTATTATCACTTC